>NZ_JANLGL010000159.1:0-13705 GCF_024655625.1 Pseudomonas sp. 18.1.10 | reverse complement strand
GGATCAGTCAATACATTCGTTGACTGACACACCGCTTTCGCGAGCAAGCCCGCTCCCACATTTTTAACCGAGTTCAGTCAGCGCAATGGCGGCAGGCCATAGGCCGCCAGGTCAAACTCCGCGAGTTTGCGGATGATCTGGTCCGCATGCTGGTACTTGCTGTCGGCCATGGCCTCATCCGGCACGGCGATGGCGGTCATGTTGGCGGCCTTCGCGGCGGTCACACCGAACGGCGAATCCTCGAACACCAGGCAATCCTCGGGCGCAACGCCCAGGCGGCGGGCGGCGGTGAGGAAGATGTCGGGCGCAGGCTTGGCGGCGCCGACTTCCGGGTCATCGGCAGTGACGATGGTGTCGAACAAGCCAAACCATTCGCGGTGCAAGGTGGTCTTGTGCCCGAACGAATTGCGCGACGAACTGGTGCCCACGGCAATCGGAATGTTGTGCGCCTTCAAATGCCGCACCAGCGCTTCGGCGCCGGGCATGCCCAGGGCCTTGGGGAAACGCTCGCTCATCAACGGCTCGCGAATCACCAGGAACTCCGCCGGGGTGATCGGCAAGTCCAGCGCCTTGACCACATACTCGGCCAAGTCCTGCGCGCCACGACCAATGATGTGCTGCTTGATCCCCCAGTCATAGGTACGACCATAGCGTTCGGCGATGATCTGCGTGACTTCGGTGTAGATGCCTTCCGTATCCAGCAACAAACCGTCCATATCGAAAATCACGGCCTTGATCGGGCCGGCGGTACGCGGTGCGTTCATCAAAACAGATCCTGGGAGGAAGGACTAAAAGGATTCAGCACAATAACGGCCACGCTTGCCGGCAAGCAACCCTTTAGACTGTGCGCCTCGCCTTTTGAAGTGACCATGATGCTCTATCGCCTTGCCGCCGACAGCCTGGTGCTGTTTCACCTCAGCTTTATCCTGTTCGTCTTGTTTGGCGGGCTGCTGGCCCTCAAATGGCGCCCGGTGATCTGGCTGCACCTACCCGCTGTCGCATGGGGCATCGCCGTCGAGGTGCTGCACCTGCCCTGCCCGCTGACCCGCTGGGAAAACCTGCTGCGCCACCTCGCCGGGCAGGACGGTTATGGCGCCGGGTTTATCGAGCACTACATCCTCGCGCTGATCTATCCCGCAGGGCTGACGGCGGATATCCAATTGGTGCTGGGCGCGGTGGTGGTGGCGATCAATCTCGCGGTGTACGGCTGGCTGATCCGGCGTTACGTACAGGCTTGAGACAGCTTTGCTGGTGAAGAATCAGGCTCCCTCAATCCGTTCGTAGCCGCCGCCATGTCCGAAGCCTTCGAAGTCCCCAGCCCCCACGAAAAACACATCGAACACACCACCGAACATGCCCACGGTCGCGGGGACAATTTCGCCAGCCGCATTGCCGTGATGACAGCACTGATGGCCACCCTCGGCGCCATGCTCAGCTACCAGGCCGGCTCCACCGAAAGCGAAGCGGCGATGGACAAGAACAACGCCGCCATCATCAAGACCGAAGCGGCCAACCAGTGGAACTACTACCAGGCCAAGTCCAGCCGGCAGAACCTGGCGGAACTGGCCACCCACATTCCCGGCGTGGACGCAGCGCATTACAGGGACGAGATCGAGCGCTACAAGAGCCAGAAGGAAGACGTGCGCAAGCAGGCCGAGAAGCTTGAGGCCACGTCGAAGGCATGGGATGAAAAGTCGGAACAGGCGCTGCACCAGCATCACCGCTGGGCCCAGGCGATGACGGCGATTCAGATCGCGATCTCGCTGGCGGCGATTACGTTGCTGACGAGGAAGGAGTGGTTGAAACGCATGTCGTATGCGGCAGGAGGTGTGGCGGTGGTGTTGGGCAGCCTGGCGTGGCTACATATCTGACACACCGCCGAACCCATGTGAGAGCTGGCTTGTGTGGGAGCTGGCTTGCCTGCGATAGCGGTGGACCAGCCAGCACAATTTGCACTGTTGTTACACCAACCTCACGCTATATAGTAAAAAGCATAACGAAAACCGCTATAAGCCGAGGAAAAACTGGTGACCGCACAACCCAAGGAAGCCGTGGGCGCCGCCTACAACATAGAATCCATGCGCTACGCCCAGGCCATGACCTGGCAAGCCATCGAACAACTCGCCCAACGCATCCGCCCCGGCATGCTCGAATCCGAAGCCCGCGAACTGGGCAAACAAGTCCTCGCCGACCTCGACATGCAACGCATCTGGCACCCGCTGCTGGTGCGCTTCGGCGCCAACACCCTGAAGGCCTTCAACCAGCGCTCCGAAGGCGACCCGGTGCTGGGCGCAGACGACATCTTTTTCATCGACATGGGCGCCGTATGGCAAGGCCACGAAGGTGACGCCGGCGCCACGTTCACCACCGGCAACGATGCAGAAATGATCGCCTGCGCCAGCGCCGCCAAAGCGCTGTTCGACCGCGTACAGGCCCGCTGGAAAAACGACCAGGTCGTCGGCCTCGAACTCTACCGCTACGCCGAAGAACAAGCCCAGGCCATGGGTTGGCAACTGAACCTCGACATCAAGGGCCACCGCGTCAGCGACTTCCCCCACGCCATCCACCGTGGCGGCGACCTCGGCGACTTCGAGCACTACCCGAATGCGGGATTGTGGATCCTCGAAATCCAGATCGCCCACCCGAGCAAACCCTACGGCGCCTTCTACGAAGACCTGCTTGCCTGACTCCCTGAGGAACATCCATGGAACGCTCCACCGAATACCCTGTGCTGCTTTTTTCCTACGGCACATTGCAGGACAAAGCCGTACAACTGGCCAACTTCGGCCGCGAACTGGTCGGCCAGCACGATGCAATGCTCGGCTACTCGAAAAGCTGGGTCGAGATCACCGACCCAGAAGTGCTGGCCACCAGCGGCAAAACCCATCACCCGATCGTGGCGCCCACGACCGAAAACGGCCACAGCGTCGAGGGCATGGTCTTTCAGATCACCGAGAAAGAGCTGGCCGCGGCGGACGCCTATGAAGTGGCGGACTACAAGCGGGTGTCGGTGGCCCTGGCGTCAGGGCTGACGGCTTGGGTTTACGTGCAGGCATAATTAGCCGTGGGGGCCTGAACACTTGCCGGCCCCCATCTCGACCCAAACCTACTTTATGAAAAAGGCCATCTATCAATGAGGATGTCACTCATCACTGCGTTGGGATTTTTATCGCTGATACAGGCGCCACTCTCCCTCGCGGAGAACATCAACGGTAAGAACCTCTTCTCGCAGCGATGCGCCATGTGTCACGGAGCCGACCTCAAAGCCACAGGACCACTGGCCAATAAAAGCACCCCGCCTACGCCCAACCTGACTACACCTGCCTTCAAGAAACGGCTGGATGATTACCCGGGCGTCATCGTGTCTTCGATCATCCTTCGCCCCAATGGCGACTTGATTCCACGCACCTTGCGGGAGAACGGGGTAAAGCTCGCGCCGCATACGTGGACCATCCAGGACCTACGCGACTTGAATGAATACATGAGTGGCGCGATCACCAAAGCCCGATGAACAGGTGGAAAAGGCATAGCCATAAATTAGGGAACGTCTGATATTCGCGGGTTTCGATGCTGAATAGAGTGCTTCATTGTTCAGAAAACTCTATCGGTATCAACATGACGCTTTGGAAAAGTTTATTGGCCAGTGCTGCCGCGTTACTGCTGGCCTACTCATCGGGTGCAGCTGCAGAGGCCTGCGGCCTCATGGGTAGCAACGCATTTACCATTAACTTCGGGAAAAATTTAGCACAGGGCATTACGATCCCCCAGGATGCACCAAACGGAACCATTCTTTACCAGGAAACGTCTGCCGTAATGCGGTCGTTTGACTTCAGATGCACGGATGGAAAGATCGGGATTTACGTCAATCCTGCTTTGGGGAGCGCAACCAGTGGATCGGTCTATCCGTTAGGGGTACCTGGGCTTGCGTTCCGAATTAGTTTCGACAACTGGTATATGACCGCACCAGAAATTCAATACGGCAACATCACTTTTAAGTACCCCTCTACAAGCTATACCCTTGAAATCGTCAAGTCTGGCGACCTTTTACCGCAAAGTCCGGTGCCTGCGGTCGCACTGGCCGAGTTTCGAGCCGACAACATAAAATTAATCGGTTTCAACTTAATCAACCCAGTGACGGTGAATGCTGCATCCTGCCAAACGCCCTCGGTATTTGTGGCGATGGGCGACGACTATCAATTGTTTGAGTTCGATAACTCTGGCGACGCACCTCGACCGATAAAATTCGACCTGTCGTTGAACAACTGCCAGCGCGGAATACAAAAAGTCACTTACCAACTCCAGGCCAATACGCCGGTGATCGACGCGCAAAAAGGCATTGTCGCACTGAGCGGCGCATCAACCGCCAAAGGCATCGGCTTGCAACTAAAGAACGATGCAGGCCAACCCATTGTGCTAAACACCCCTTACGTGTTCAGCGGGTTCAACACCACCGGGACTGACTTCAAAATCCCTTTAACCGCCGCCTATATTCGCCTGGCGGACAGCACCCTCCAAGCCGGCAGCGCCAATTCGGAAGTCACCTTTATCGTGAACTACCTATAACGAGAAAGGTCGTCTCATTTACCCCGGAAGCGGCCATTCAAACATCGTGAACCCGCAACCTCCGAAAGTCTTTTTGTGCCCCCCTCCACTGCTGCCCAAAGCGCATCGCCGGCGAAGGTCTGCCACTCATTCGGCAGGCTCTTTTTGCGCCCCCCCAATAGAGCCCCAGTCCCAGATCTGTCCCAGATGGCCATTTTACAGACACCAGAAACCACAAACCCCCGGTTTCCTCTAGGAAAACCGGGGGTTTGTGTTTACTTAATGTGGCGGTGAAGGAGAGATTCGAACTCTCGATACAATTTCTTGTATACACACTTTCCAGGCGTGCTCCTTAAGCCACTCGGACACTTCACCGTATCTCGTCAAACTAGTTCAGTCTGTCGAGGCGCGCTAATGTAGTCGAAAGCCTTTCAGATGGCAAAGGTTTTTTTCAGAATTTTCATGCGCTTAGCGGGATATGCCATTCCACGCCCGGCAAGGGGCGGTGTTTCTGCCATTCTCGGGCACCGGCAGCACGCGCCTGGGGAGGCTGTTATGCCCTGCCCTAGGCTGCCCAGCGCTGGGCAGGCGGGAAAAGTCTGACTGGGTAGTCAGTCACGGCGCTTTACCGGGGCGGGCGTGGTGGGTAACGTCTGTGCATGCTCGTCTATAAACAGCCTATCTATAACAAGTCCTACAAGGAACCGCGTCATGAGTGAGTTGATTGCTTACCACCTCGAAGACGGTATCGCGACCCTGACGTTGAGCAACGGTAAGGTGAATGCCATTTCTCCCGATGTGGTCAGTGCGTTTAACACAGCGCTGGATCAGGCGGAGAAGGATCGGGCGGTGGTGGTCATCACCGGCACGCCGGGGATTTTGTCCGGTGGTTATGATTTGAAGGTGATGACCGCCGGCCCTAAAGAAGCGATCGGCCTGGTGACGTCGGGTTCGACGCTGGCGCGCCGGCTGTTGTCGCACCCGTTCCCGGTGATTGTGGCGTGCCCTGGGCATGCGGTGGCCAAGGGTGCGTTCCTGTTGTTGTCAGCGGATTATCGGATTGGGGTCGAGGGCCCGTTCAGCATTGGCCTGAATGAAGTGGCCATCGGCATGACCATGCACCATGCCGGGATCGAGTTGGCGCGGGATCGTCTGCGCAAGTCGGCGTTTCATCGTTCGGTAATCAATGCCGAGATGTTTGACCCGCAGGGCGCGTTGCAGGCTGGCTTCCTGGATAAGGTGGTGGCGCCTGAAGAACTGCACGCAGCAGCGCTGGAAGCCGCTCGGCAGTTGAAGAAGATCAATATGAATGCGCACAAGCACACCAAATTGAAGGTGCGCAAAGCGCTGCTGGAGGCCCTGGACGACGCCATCATCCAGGATCAGGGTCATAACCTGAGCTAACCGCCTACATCCGCAGCACCAGAGCCCGACCTTGAGTCGGGCTTTTTCTTACAAAGAAATCCGAAACAGCTTTAGCCGCTCTAGCCGGCCGCTGCTGGCATACGTTGAAACATGTACTTAAACATCGCCTATCTCCTACCTCTACAGGGGTAATTGCCGAATACAGTGCACATCCGTACACTGCGCCACCTTTTGTCTCGATAGGCCGTGTCGATGCTTTTTCTGTTGCGTATGTTGTTGATGGGCCTGCATTTTATGATCGCGGGTGTGCTGGGTGTGCTCATCGGGATCTGCCGGCCCTTCAACCCGGACAACAGTCGCCTGTGCGCACGCCTCTACGCGCTGCCGGCCATGTGGATCCTGGGGCTGAACGTCAAGACCGAGGTGGACTCGCTGCGAGACAAGCCCAGCGGTTGCGTGATTGTCGCCAACCACCAGTCCAACTATGACCTGTTTGTGTTCGGCAATGTGGTGCCCTATCGCACCGTGTGCATCGCCAAGAAAAGCCTGAAATGGGTGCCGCTGTTCGGCCAGTTGTTCTGGTTGGCGGGCAATGTGCTGATTGACCGGGGCAACGCGCACAAGGCGCGTCGGGCGATGCTCACCACCACTGATACCTTGCAACACAAGGACACCTCGATCTGGGTGTTCCCGGAAGGCACGCGCAACTTGGGAAAAGGGCTGCTGCCGTTCAAGAAAGGCGCGTTCCATATGGCGATTGCGGCGGGTGTGCCCATCGTGCAGGTGTGCGTGAGCAATTACGTCACGCATATGCGGCTGAATCGCTGGAACAGTGGTGATGTGCTCATACGCTCGTTGCCGCCGATTCCTACGGCTGGGATGACGGTGGATGACGTGCCGAGGTTGATGCAGGCGTGTCAGGGGCAGATGGAGGCGTGTATTGCGCAGATGGATCAGGAGCTGCGGGCGGGCTAAGCCTTTGGGGGCGCTTCGCGCCCCAGCGCGAGCAAGCTCGCTCGCCACAACAAGCTAGCTCGCCGCAACAACGGAACGCCTTTCAGGCTAAGCTGCCCAACACCTGTCCTCCCAATAAGAAGTGATCAGCACCATGGGTAGAGTTGTTGCGGCCGCCGTCTACAGCGCCGGTAAGAAAGTTACTGATATCACCCTCGACGAAGGCGCGGCCTGGGCCGCCAAACCCGACCACTTTGTGTGGATCGGCCTGGAAGAACCCAACGCCCAGGAGCTGGCCAACCTGCAACGCCAGTTCAACCTGCATGAACTGGCCATCGAAGACGCCCTGGAGAAACACAGCCGCCCGAAGCTGGAGACCTTCGGCGACGCGCTGTTTATCGTCACCTACTCACCGGTGCGCGAGAACGGCAAGCTGGTGTTTATCGAGACCCATATCTTTGCCGGCAACGGCTACATCATCACCGCCCGTAACGGCCACTCGGCGTCCTACGGCTTTGTGCGCCAGCGCTGTGAGGCGCGACCGCTGTTGCTGGAGCATGGGGAAGATTTCGTACTCTATGCGTTGCTGGATTTCGTCACCGAGAACTACCAACCGGTCAGCGAAGCGATCCATGCCGAGATCGATGAGCTGGAGCGCAACGTGCTGTGCAGTTCATTGAGTGAGCGCGACATCCAGAAGATTCACGGCCTGCGCCGCGATGTGCTGCGGCTCAAGCGTTATGTGGCGCCGATGGTGGAGATCAGCCAGGAGCTGCAGAAGCTGAGCTTTCCGTTTATCGACAAGAACATGCGCCCGTATTTCCGTGATGTGCAGATCCACGTGACGCGGCAGATGGAAGACCTCACCACCCTGCGCGACATTGCCAGCCAGACCATCGAGATTGGTGTGTTGCTGGAGGCCTCGCGCCAGAGCGTGGTGCAGCGCAAGTTCGCCGCGTGGGCGGCGATCCTCGCGTTCCCCACGGCGGTAGCGGGGATTTATGGGATGAACTTCCAGAACATGCCCGAGCTGCAATGGCACTACGGCTATTTTGCGGTGCTCGGGTTTATCGCATTTGGCTGCACCGGATTGTGGGCCAGCTTCAAGCGTTCGGGCTGGCTTTAAGCCACGGCGCCAGGTTTGTGCGCGACAAAACGCATCATCCATTCCGCCACGGTCACGCCGTGGTGGTCATGTTCCAGGCTCGCCACACCGCTGCTGTAGATCTGCTGGCCGAGGTTCTGCTGGCGGATATCCAGCAAGGCGCGGGAGTAATCGTGGATAAATTCCGGGTGGCCCTGGAAGCACAGCACCTGGTCATTGATGTGGTACGCGGCAAACGGGCAGAAATCGCTGGAAGCGATGACGGTGGCGTTTTCCGGTAGCGCGGTGACCTGGTCCTGGTGGCTAATCAACAGGGTCAGTTCTTCCACCACCGGGCTGATCCACGGTGCCTTGGCGGCCATTTGATAGTTGTGGATGCCCACGCCCCAGCCTTGGCTCGCGCGCTCGCTCTTGCCGCCCAGCAGCAGCGCCAACAGTTGGTGGCCGAAGCAGATGCCCAACAGTTTGTCGCCACGCTCGTAGCGGTTGAGCAGGTAGGTCTTGAGGGTCTGGATCCACGGGTCGGTGCCGAACGAATCGGCCTTGCTGCCGGTGACGAGGTAGGCGTCGAACACCTGGTCGTCCGCCGGGTAATCGCCGTTCATCACGTTGTACACGGTGAACTCGGCCGCAATCGGCTGCTGGGAAAACAGACGCTGGAACATCTGCCCGTAACCCTGATATTGATCCACCAACTCCGGGCGCAGGACATCGGTTTCCAGAATGCAGACGCGTAGCGACATAAAAAATACCTGACACGGTGATGGGAATAATGCACACCCCAGAGCCTGCCTTGAAATACCCCTTCAAGGCAAGCCCCGCCAGTGCGCCCACCCGCTAGAAGCTAGCACCCTGCGCGGCTTTTTCCAGCAGCAACGCCGGCGGTGTGAAGCGCTCACCGTACTGCTCGGCCAAATAGCGGGCACGGGCGACGAAGTCGTTCAGGCCATACTGGTTGATAAACTGCAATGCGCCGCCACTCCACGCGGCAAAGCCGATGCCAAAGATCGAGCCGACGTTGGCGTCAGCCATGGACATCAGCACGCCCTCCTCCACACAACGCACGGTTTCGATGGCCTGGATAAACAGCAAGCGGTCGCGTACATCCTGCGCCGAGATGCGTTGCCCAGGCCGTTCGAAGCGGCTTTTCAGTTCCGGCCACAGCTGCTTCTGGCCACCCGCGGGGTAATCGTAAAAACCGCCACCCGCCGCCTTGCCCTTGCGTTTGTACTCATTGACCAACAAATCAATCACCAGCGTCGCCGGATGCGTCGGCACGGCCCTGCCTTCGGCCTGTAGATCCTTGGCCGTCTGCTGTCGGATATGGCTCATCAGGCTGAGGGACACTTCATCGGACACCGCCAACGGCCCCACCGGCATACCGGCCTTGCGCGCTTCGGTCTCGATCATGGGTGCGGCCACGCCTTCGCCCAGCATGGCGATGCCTTCGTTGGTGAAGGTGCCGAACACCCGTGACGTGAAGAACCCGCGACTGTCGTTGACTACAATCGGGGTTTTCTTGATTTGCAGTACGAAGTCGAAACCGCGCGCCAGGGTTTCGTCCGAGGTGTGGGAGCCCTTGATGATTTCCACCAAGGGCATCTTGTCCACCGGGCTGAAGAAATGCAGGCCGATAAACTTGCCTTGGTCCGGCACGGCCGTCGCCAGCCCGCTGATGGGCAAGGTCGAGGTGTTGGAGGCGATCACCGCATCGGCACCGACGACACGTTGCGCCGCAGCGGACACCTGAGCCTTGAGTGCACGGTCTTCGAACACCGCCTCGATGACCAGATCACACCCGGCCAGGTCGGCGTCCGCGGCCGTAGGATGAATCCGCGCGAGGACGGTTTCCCGCTGTTCGGCGGTCAATTGCCCACGGCTGACTTTCTTGTCCAGCAACGCCGCCGAATGGGCCTTGCCCTTCTCGGCGGCCGCCAGGTTGATGTCCTTGAGCACCACTTCGACGCCTGCACTGGCGCTGACATACGCGATACCCGCGCCCATCATCCCGGCGCCGAGCACGCCGACCTTACGCGTGACATAAGGCGCAAAGCCTTGCGGCCGCGAGCTGCCGGCGTTGATTTCATTGAGTTGAAACCAGAAGGTGCCGATCATGTTTTTCGCCACTTGCCCGGTCACCAGCTCGGTGAAGTAGCGGGTCTCGATCAAATGCGCAGTGTCGAAATCCACCTGGGCACCTTCCACGGCGGCACACAGGATTTTCTCCGGGGCGGGGAAACAGCCCTGGGTTTTACTGCGCAGGATCGACGGCGCGATGGCCAGCATCTGCGCAACTTTCGGGTTCGAGGGCGTACCGCCGGGGATCTGGTAACCCTTGTTGTCCCAGGGCTGTCTGGCTTCTGGGTTGGCCAGAATCCACGCGCGGGACTTGGCCAGCAATTCATCGCGATCCGCCGCCAGCTCATCGATCAACCCGGCCAGCAACGCCTGCTGTGGCCGGACTTTTTTGCCCTCCAACAAGTACGGCAGGGCCTTTTCCAACCCGAGCATGCGCACCATGCGCACCACGCCGCCGCCGCCAGGCAGTAAACCCAAGGTGACTTCCGGCAAGCCGAGCTGCACCGACTTGTCGTCCAGCGCGACCCGGTAATGGCACGCCAGGCAAATCTCCCAGCCGCCGCCCAGCGCTGCACCATTGATCGCGGCGACCACCGGCTTGCCGAGGGTTTCCAGGCGGCGCAGTTGCGCTTTGAGCAGCCGTACGCCGTCGTAGAAATCCTTGGCGTGGGCCTTGTCGACCTTAATCAGTTCATTGAGGTCGCCGCCGGCAAAAAAGGTCTTCTTGGCCGAGGTGATGACCACGCCGGCCAGCGTGTCTTTTTCTGCCTCCAGGCGCTCGACCGTCGCGGCCATGGCCTCGCGGTACGCGCCGTTCATGGTGTTGGCGCTCTGGCCGGGCATGTCGAGGGTCAGCACGACGATCCGGTCCTGGCCTTTTTCATAGCGAATGGCTTGGGTCATGATGGATTCCTTGGGCTCAGAGCCGTTCGATAATGGTGGCGATGCCCATGCCACCGCCGACGCACAGGGTGGCCAGGCCGTAGCGCTGCTGGCGTGTTTCCAGCTCGTCGAGCAAGGTGCCGAGAATCGCGCAGCCGGTGGCGCCCAAGGGATGGCCCATGGCGATGGAGCCGCCGTTGACGTTGACCCGGGCGGCGTCGATGCCCATGTCCTTGATGAATTTGAGGACGACAGAAGCAAACGCTTCGTTGACTTCAAACAGGTCGATGTCTTCCACGCGCAAGCCGGCCTTGGCCAGGGCCTTGCGCGTCGCCGGCGCAGGGCCGGTGAGCATGATGGTCGGGTCGGTGCCTGTCACCGCCGTGGCGACGATGCGCGCCCGGGGTTGCAGGCCCAGCTCGCGGCCCTTGGCTTCGGAGCCGATCAGCATCAACGCGGCGCCGTCGACAATCCCGGAACTGTTACCGGGGGTGTGTACGTGGTGGATGCGCTCGACATGGCTGTAGACCCGCAGCGCGGTGGCGTCGAAGCCCATCTGCCCGATCATTTCAAAGCTGGGCTTGAGCTTGCCGAGGCCTTCAAGGGTGGAGTCGCCACGGATGAATTCATCGTGGTCGAGCAGCACGATGCCGTTCTGGTCCTGCACCGCGATCAGCGATTTGTTGAAGGAACCGTCTGCACGAGCCCTGGCCGCTTTCTGCTGGGAGTGTAGGGCGAAGGCGTCCACATCCTGGCGCGTGAAGCCTTCCAGGGTCGCGATCAGGTCCGCGCCGATGCCCTGAGGCGTGAAGTGGCTGTGCAGGTTGGTTTGCGGGTCCAGCACCCAGGCGCCGCCGTCGCTGCCCATGGGCACGCGGGACATGGACTCGACGCCACCGACCACCACCAGGTCTTCAAAGCCGGAACGTACTTTCATCGCGCCAAGGTTCACCGCTTCCAGGCCCGAGGCGCAGAAGCGATTGACCTGCACGCCGGCGACGCTGATGTCCCAGTCCGCCACCAACGCGGCGGTCTTGGCGATGTCGGCGCCCTGGTCGCCCACGGGGGTGACGCAACCGAGGACGATGTCATCCACCTGGTGCGTGTCGAGGTCCGTGCGCCGGGCCAGCGCACTAAGCAGGCCGGCCACCAGGTTTACTGGCTTGACGCTGTGCAAGGCGCCATCAGCCTTGCCTTTGCCACGGGGCGTGCGTATCGCATCAAAGATCAAAGCTTGGGTCATGACGTCCTCGAACCACTGTGCAGGTGTGCCCCTTACCTTAAGCCCGATTGACACGGTTTCAATGACGGATGCGCTCATTGCCTTTGACCCCCACGCTCGGACGAACGGTAGGCCGTGCAAGCCATTAGCGGGTTAATCGTTTTAGCTGTCTAGCCAACGGTCTGGCGCCAAGATGGCGTTAAGCCTCATGCCTTTTTTAGCGCGAATATTGATTAGTTGATATGAAATGGATCTAAGCCACGCAGAACGAGGGCTCTAAGGTTGAATCAGTAGGAGGCTGCTGCCGGGTTTTGCTGGAGCAGCTGTACGAAAAGTGTCACAACACAGCGTAATACTGAAATTGACCGGCACGTATTTGACGCTCAGGAATAACAACAAAAGGCAGTCAGCCATGTTCAAACATTCGAAAGTACGTCAGGCGGGACTTATTCTGTTCGCCACCACACTGATTCTGATCTTGCCCAACCTGACCAAGGTCATTGGGTGACCGTTCAGCCCACACATTCCGTGCACACACAGCATCAGGACTGCAGCTTTTGGCAGCTCCTGCCGGGACATTGCGCATAGCGGTCCCGTTGCAGGGGCTGTCTTTTTGCCTGCGCATTTCCGGTATCGTGAGGGCCATCGCCACTTTGCAGCGGGCCTTCCTCTTGAAATCGATCCTCGTCCTCCTCGCCTTGTTCTTCACGCTGCCGGTCGCGGCGGCGCAATTGACCGTCGAACTGGACCACACCAGCAAGACCTGGCAGACCGCCGAGTTGCTCAAACACCCGGATGCGCAAACGGTACAGATCGTCGATGACGTTTCCTACAAGCGCAGCATGACCTATCGCGCAGTACCCCTGACCGTGCTCCTACCCGGCCTTGACCCGCAGAGCCATCTGCAAGCGGTCGCCCTGGACGGGTTCGCCGCCGAACTTGCTGCTGCCCCGTTGCTGGCAAAACGTGGCGCCCGCGCTTGGTTGGCGGTGGAAGACCCGGCGCAGCCGTGGCCCGCGCTTGCGCCGGGCAAACCGAGCGCCGGGCCGTTTTACCTGGTGTGGACTGACCCGCAAGCCGGCCATATCAGCCCGGAGCAGTGGCCCTTCCAGGTCGCCGCGATCAAGCAGTTGAAGGGCGTGGCCGAACGCTTTCCGGCCCTGCTGCCGGACCCAAGACTGGCCGCCGATGATCCGATCAACCAGGGCTTCGCGCTGTTCCAGAAGAATTGCCTGGCCTGTCACCGGCTCAATGGTGCTGGCGATGCGCAGGTGGGGCCGGATTTGAATATCCCCTACAACCCCACGGAGTATTTCGGCGGGGATTTTCTCAAGCGCTATATCCGTGACCCGCAGAGCCTAAGGCACTGGCCGCAGGCGAAGATGCCGGCGTTTGCGGTCAGTGTGTTGCCGGACAGCGAGTTGGATTTATTAGTGAGTTATCTGAAACATATGTCGGGGCGCAAACAACAGCCTTGAGCCCAGCACAGTCCCCCTGTGGGAGCGGGCTTGCTCGCGAAGGCGGTGGGTCAGTCAAAGATCTTCTAACTTGCTGTC
>NZ_JANLGL010000158.1:0-13911 GCF_024655625.1 Pseudomonas sp. 18.1.10 | reverse complement strand
AACCTTGCATCGACTGACACACCGCCTTCGCGAGCAAGCCCGCTCCCACATTATTGAATTCTGCGTAGCCTCAGGCGCTATCTGCGACGCGGCCGACGCTGCTCATCATCGGTACGGATCGGCACCGGTTGCATCGGCGGCTCGATCAAGCCCAGTGCAACACCGAGGTCATGGAGCCAGGTTTGAATTTTCTCTTTCATGGTTGCCCCCTTTGAGGGTAATGCTGGCAGGCGCAAATTCTGTCGCCTTTTCCTACAGTGATAGTAGCCCTAAGTCCTACGTATTGCATGGACGAAACCACAACGAACTATTACTGAATTGCTCTGAATCCTGACGGATCGCTCAAGCAATCGCCCGCGCGTCTTGCAGGACTTCGGCCTTGCCCGCTTGCTGCAAGTCGATCCATGCGTTGAGGTTAGCGCCGAGCATACCCTTTCGCCACATCAGCCAGGTGGTCGCAGTGGCAAAAGGCCCTGTCAACGGATGAACGGACACGCTGTCCTTGCCGGGCAGGCTGTCGAGCATGGATTCAGACATCAGCGCCACCCCGGAACCGGCGATCACGCACGCGAGCATGCCCTGGTAGGACTCGATCTCGATGGCCCGCCCCATCGCCACACGCTCGTGGGAAAACCACGTCTCCAGCCGTGCGCGATAGGCGCAACTGCGTCGGAACGTGAACACCGAACGCCCCGCAACGTCCTGCGGCCCACGCACCGGCGGGTGATCGGCTTCGCAGATCAGCACCAGGCGCTCTTCACACAACGGCACACCGTCCAGGGTGGCGATAGTGATCGGGCCGTCCACAAAGGCAGCATCCAGGCGGCCGGTAATCAAGCCTTCGAGCAACTCGCCGCTGGGCGCCGATTGCACCTGCAGATTCACCATCGGGTAAGCCTTGTGATAGCTCGCCAGCAGCTTCGGTAAATGAACCGCCGCCGTGCTGTACATGCTGCCCAGCACAAAGTCGCCGGCCGGTTGCCCGCCCTGCACTGCGCCATGGGCTTCGTCGTGCAGCGCCAGCAGACGGCTGCTGTAGTCCAGCAGCACTTTGCCCGCCGGAGAAAGCTGCAAGCGCTGGCGTTCGCGTACAAACAGCTCGACGCCGAGTTGCTCCTCCATCTGCTTGAGCCGGGTCGACAGGTTCGATGGCACGCGATGCAGGCGCTCGGCCGCGCGGGTGATGGAGCCCTCTTCCGCCACAGCCTGGAAAATGCGCAATTGACTGAACTCCATACCTTTCTCCAAAACTGAACAAGTTACTCACTATTATTCAATTTTACAGAAAGTCAATCCGCTTTAGCCTGAACGTCATTCGCTGACCCGTAGGAAAAAAGCCCATGTCGCCCCTGATTCGTTTACTCGCCAGCTTTATCGCCCTAATGATGGCCATGGGCATTGGCCGCTTCGCCCTCACCCCGCAATTGCCGCATTTACTCAGCGAAGGGCAGATCGACCTGACCGGTGCCGGCCTGATCGCCGCCGCCAATTACCTGGGGTATTTCGTCGGGGCGGTGGATTCGATCTTCGCCCGCAGCCATCACCACGTTCGCGGCCGGCTCTATGGTGGGCTGTGGCTGTGTGTGCTGCTGACCTTAACATCGTACTGGGCCCATGGGTTCTGGCCCCATCTACTGTTGCGCTTCGGGACGGGCGTGGCGAGTGCCTGGGCGCTGGTGATGATAACCAGCCTGAGCCAGCCGCTGGCGCTGGCTGCGGGGCGCCCGCGCCTGGGCGCACTGGTATTTGCCGGACCCGGGCTGGGGATTCTGCTCACGGGATTGCTGGCACTGGGCTCTAACCTGCTGGGGCAAGACTCGGCCACGTTATGGCTGGTGTATGGGGCGGTGGCGTTGGTGATGCTGCTGGTCGTCCTGCCCTGCCTGCCCCAGCCGACAACGGCCACTGCACCGACGGTCACCGCGGGAGGCAATCAGAGCATCGCGCACCTGGGCTGGATCTACTTTTTATTTGGCTTGGGCTACATCATCCCCGCGACCTTTCTGTCGCAGATGGCCAGCGCACAATTCAAAGGCGCCTGGCAGGCCGATCTGTTCTGGCCGTGCTTTGGCTTGTCCGCAGCGCTGGGGGTAGTTGTCGCCAGCCTGCGCGGCAACGCCCCGAACACCACACGGCACTGGCTGATGGCGACGTTGTGGCTGCAAGCCGCCGGTGTGTTCGCCTGCCTGCTGGGCAATGCCTGGGGCCTGGCACTCGGCGTGTTGCTGTGTGGCGCGCCGTTCCTGGCATGCATGCAGCTGGTCATGGCACGTCTGCGGGACATCGCCCCCCATGGCTATCAGCGCAGCACCGGTTTGCTCACCGCCAGTTTTGCCATCGGCCAGTTGAGCGGGCCGTTGCTGGCCTCGGTGAGCAGTCATCTGAGTGGCGACCTGCGTCCGGCACTGGTGATTGCCGGGAGCGGCCTGCTACTGGCGGGTTGGGTGCTTGCCTGGCAATCACCGGCGCGGGCGCACTCGATGCGCACACACGTATCCAACCGTGCAGCATGCAGCCGTCAGGAAGGTGCCCCAGGCCATATCCATGACTGCCAACCCGGCGGACCAGCCCTGTAGAGTGGCCCAGTTGCTCAAGTCATAGGTGCCGTAAGCCACCAGGCCCAGCAAGGCGCCCAAACGTGCAGCGCGTTGCCAACTTGCGCTGGGCAAGACAACGAACACGACACAACCGAGGACATACAAAAGGTAGAAGAGTGCTGCTGGCAGCAGGCGCGGCTGATCGAGCATCAGCGGGCCCAGCAGTGATTTGTAGGTCGGGCCCATGAGTACGCCGAGCCAGAGGCCGTCGAGGACCAGAAAGGCAAGCAAGGTGCCGAGGTAGGCGAAGATGGTTTTTCTGGACATTGAAACAACCTCTGTAGGCGCCGAGTGGCACCTACAGAAGAGCAAACCGCGATCAGCTTAGTTCAATGCGATCGGCATGAATCACGATCTGGCCCTGCTTGTAGAGGGCACCGATGGCCTTCTTGAAGTTGCCCTTGCTCACGCCAAACAAGTTGCTGATAACCGCCGGGTCGCTCTTGTCGCTGACCGGCAGGCTGCCGTTGTTTTCACGCAACTTGGCGAGGATCTTCGAGTTCAGGCTGGAGGCCGCTTCCTGGCCTACTGGCTGCAGGCTCAGGCTGATGTTGCCATCGGCGCGGATCTCTTTGATGAAGCCTTTCTCTTCCTTGCCCGGGCGCAGGAACTTGAACACTTCGTTCTTGTGGATCAAGCCCCAGTGCTTGTTGTTGATGATCGCCTTGAAGCCCATGTCGGTGGCTTCGGCCACCAGCAGATTGACTTCCTGGCCCACCTGGTAGTTAGCCGGGGTCTTGTCCAGGTAGCGATCCAGACGCGCGGTCGCAGTGATGCGCTTGGTGTGCTTGTCGAGGTAGACGTGCACCACGCAATATTCACCAGCGGTCATCTGGCGTTTTTCTTCCGAGTACGGCAGCAACAGGTCTTTCGGCAAACCCCAATCGAGGAATACACCAATACTGTTGACTTCCACCACTTTCAAACTGGCAAACTCGCCCACTTGAACTTTCGGTTTTTCAGTCGTGGCGATAAGTTTGTCATCGCTGTCCAGATAAATGAAAACGTTCAGCCAATCTTCATCTTCACTGGGAATATCTTTGGGGATATACCGGTTGGGCAAGAGGATTTCACCGTCTTGCGCGCCGTCCAGGTACAAACCAAAGTTAGTGTGTTTAACCACTTGCAAGCTGTTGTAGCGACCGACCAAAGCCATTTTCAATACCCTCATTACGTGGGCGGCATTCTACCCGAGTTGCGCCCGCCACGCGCGCGCGCCTGAAAAATCGCGGGTTGGCGTGGCGCGCTGATGGCCTTGCCCCGCTCGTCCGATCAATAAGCGCGATTTTACGGCTACGTACGCCGCAGCCAGCCCCGGGGTTTCGAGTTAAAACAGTAAGTTAGAGGCTTATTTCAAAGATAGACTTCAGTTATTTCCACACGCAGCGCTTATTCCCGGGGGATATTTGCCAAGCAATTGTCAAGTATTTCCTGTACGATGCCTGGCCAAGTTAATTTTCTACAGGTTAGTGGCCGCCATGCGCGTAAAAGCATCCAACAGCAAAGCAAAGCCAGCTCCCGCCGTTGAAACCAGCGAATCGATCAACAGCCAGATTGCTGCGTTCCTCAAGTCCGGCGGCGAAATCCAGCAAATTGCCAAGGGCGTGAGCGGCCAGACTTTCGGCCCGTCCAAGCAGATCAGCCTGGGCAAGAAGTAATACCGCGCAACACACCTGGTCCCTAAGCGCCTTGTCATCAAGGCGCTAGGACTAGAGCCCGCAACACCCTCCCGACACATTCAATCTCGCACCAATCGACGAACGGGGCTCAACCCCAGGCATTCGCCGGTATGCTTGCACACGTCTAGCACGGGCATCTGCTCGATTTCTTCTGTTACTGCTCCTCGCTTTTCATGGAGTGACGCATGGTCAAACCCTGCATTTTCCTGCTCACGGCCCTGATAGCCAGCCCCCTTGCCCAAGCGCAGATCTTTCAACGCGAATGGGGCGACTTCGACTTGAAATTGGGCACCACCCCCAGCCGCAGCATGGCCCAGGGCCTGGTCAAGCCCACCTCGCCGGGCAGTGATTCATTCCATGGCGGGCTCGACCTGAGCCACGACAGCGGCCTGTATGTCGGCCAGTTCTCACCGAGCATGGGCCTGTCGCCGGACAGCACCCTTGAAGTCGATTCCTACATGGGCTTCAAACACCCCTTCGACCAGACCCTGGGTTACGAAGTCGGCCTGATCCACTACAGCTACCCCAAGCTCAGCCCCCTCGACAGCCAGGAGTTCTACGGCGGCCTGAACCTGCTGGGCAACCGCTTCGGCGCGTCCTTCAGCAACGACCCGGACCGCCAGGACAGCACCCTGTTCGCCGACCTCGGCGGCACGCAACCCTTCGGCATCGGCGTCAGCATGAAGTACACCACTCATCAGTTGGGCAGCCCGGTCGCCGTCGACGGGGGCTCCATCCGCAGCTTCAGCGATTGGTCGGTGCAATTCTCCCGGGCCTGGATGGGCGTTGACCTGAACCTGATCTACAGCGACTCCAGCCTCAGCGGCGGTGATTGCTCGGCCTACTCTGGACACAACTCGCAATGCGATGGCCTGTTGACGCTGAAGGCCGCGCGGTCGTTTTATTGATGGGCTGAACTGTCGCCCCTCGCGCAGGCTCACATGCACACACCTCCTCTGCGCAAGGACCCGCCCATGCTGCATCGGCTCAAACTCCTGCTGGTATTGCTGGCCCTCAGCCTGGTGCTCGGTGGCTGCAACCGCGTCGGCCTGGCCTATCGCAACCTGGATGTGATCATCCCCTGGACCCTCAATGACTACCTGGACATGAATGCCGGGCAGAAGAGCTGGTTCAACGACACCCTCAAGGCGCACCTGGCCTGGCACTGCACCACCCAATTGCCGGGTTACCTCGACTGGCTGGACCGCCTGCAACAGATGGCCGACAACCGCCAGGTCAGCGACGCCGCACTGCAAGCCCGCACCGCTGAAGCCAAGCAGGCGATTGCCGACATCGCGCAGCAAGTCACTCCATCTGCCATCGAACTGCTACAAGGCCTGGACGACCAGCAGGTGCAGGACATGAACAACGCCCTGGCCAGGGACCTGCGCAAGCGCCAGGACGACTACCTCAAGCCGCCACTGGCCGAGCAGATCCAGGAACGCGCCGAGCGCATGAGCAAGCGCCTCGACGCCTGGATCGGCCCGCTCAGTGCCAGCCAGCAGAGTCGGGTCAACGCCTGGTCCGTCGCTCTGGGCGAACAGAACCAGGCCTGGGTCGGCAACCGCGCCCGCTGGCAGGCGCACTTCATCGCCGCCGTGCAGCAACGCCACGACGCCGACTTCCCGCAGAAAATCCAGCAACTGCTGGTGGACCGCGAAAGCCTGTGGACCCCGCAATACCGCAGCGCCTACGCACAAACGGAAACCGCAGCGCGCAGCCTGATTGTCGACCTGATGGCCGAAAGCACCCCGGCGCAACGCCAGAAACTCAGGCAGAAAATCGACAAGGTACGCAGCGATTTCCAGGCGCTTAAATGCCTCAAGAGCACGCCGTCCTAGGTGGGCGCCAAGGTGCCCAGCCACGCGACCAACCCCAGGATCACCACCACCGCCGCCAACTCCAGGGCGATGCTGCGGCGCAGCGCCTTGAGCGTCCCCCCAGGCTCGCCCGCCGCCAGGGACCGCTGCAGCAACGGCGCAAGGTGCACACGATTGAGCGCCGCCAACCCCAGCATCAGGCCGAACAATCCCAGCTTGAGGCACAGCAGCAGCGCATAGAGCCCAGCCGTGAGGCCGTCCAGGTTCGGCCCGACGACAAACAGATAATTGGCCACCCCGGTGACCACCAACACCAGCACAAACCCGCTGCCGACGCGCGCAAATCCTGCCAAGGTGCGCGCCAGCGCCTGCACACGCCCGGCCTGGGGCAACGACCGGTTCACCAGCAACAACCCGAACGCCGCCAGCGCCCCGACCCAACCCGCCGCCGCCAGCAGGTGCGCGCTGTCGCTGAGCACATGCCAGAGCCGCACAGTGCCTTCGTGCATCGCGCCGTGCCCGGTCCACGTCAGCGTGACCAGCGCGATACCGCCGCACAGCGTGGCCAGCCGGGTATCCAGCACAACCAACGCCAGCGCCACCATGCGCAACCACCATGTCCAGCCCAGTTCGGTCTGCCCCAGCATCATGTGCAGGTGCGCCCACAACGTCGGCCAGTCCTCGGCGCCGCTCATGGCCTGGGTCATGGACAGCATCGACAGCACGGAAAACAGTAGACCCAGGCCTGCCAGCATGCGCAGCAAGCGCTGCACACTCAACAGTCGGCGCTCGGCATAGAAGCCGAACAACCCCAGGCCAAACACCAGCATCAAGTCCGCATACAGCGCAAAGCGCAGCATCACCGGGATCAGCTCACTCATGGCTGGACGCTGAACACCACATTGCCGAGGATCGGGTGCGTATCGGACGACACGGCACGCCAGTCCACCTGATAGGTGCCGGCCGTCAGTGCTTGAGCGGGCTTGACCAGCATCACTTTGGGGTCAGTACTGGCAGCGACGCTGGCCTTCACCGGCATCGGCGCGTGGGCCACGCCCTGCATGCCGGTCATGCTCAGCTTGGCGCCGGAAAACTGCGTCAGCAGGTTTTCCGAGAAGTGCAGTTCAATCACTGCGGGTGCAGGGCCCTGGGCGCCCGCAGCCGGAATGGATGAAAGCAATTTGGGATGGGCGGTGACCGACAGACTGGTGAGCAACGCAGCGCCCACCAGCGCGCTTTTCAACATCGACATGCAAGGCTCCAAGCCGCTCATGGCGGCGGGTTATAGGAAAAGTGAAACGTCAGAACCACAGGCGCACACCCGCGACCCAGCGCCATTGGCTGGCATCTTCGCCTTCATCGCGGGCGTATTGCGCGGTCTGGCCATAGCTGCGATGCCAGGTGAAACCCACATAGGGCGCAAACTCGCGGCGCACCTCGTAGCGCAAGCGCAAGCCGACCTCACTGTCGGCCAGGCCGGAGCCGATGCCGCGCTGCGGGTCATTGCGCCCGTAGAAGTTGAGTTCGGCGGTCGGTTGCAGGATCAGGCGGTTGGTCAGGAGGATGTCGTAGTCACCTTCCAGCCGTGCCGCGGTGCGCCCGGCTTCGCCGACAAACAACGTCGCTTCGGCCTCGAAGTTGTAGAGCGCCATGCCCTGCGCGCCAAAGGCTGCCCAGGTCTGCCCATCACCCGGTTTGAAGTCCTGGCGCACGCCGCCGACCAGGTCCCACCATGGGCTGATGGCATGCCCCCAGAGGGCCTGGGCTTCGGCGCTGTCTGTGCGGCCGGCGCTGCGCTCACCCTCGGTGCGCAGCCACAGGCGGTCGATGTCGCCGCCGAGCCAGCCCTTCATATCCCAGCTCAGCGCCCCTTCACCGCTGCCGCCCTGCCACTCCAACTGGTTGATGAGCAGCATCGAATTGACGCCACTGTCATGCACCAAGTGGCCACCGGGGGCGTTGTACACCGCCGCGCGATCGGCATCCGTCAGCACCGGAATCGGCGTACGGCTCTCGGTGAGTGCCGGTGACGCCGGGCTCATGCTTTGAAACTCATCCGCCAGCGCCCACGGGTTGCTCCCCAGCGCGATGACGGCAGCAACCACACGACGGCTCATCCTCAGGTCCTTATTCATGCACGCGCACCTCACGGAACATGCCCATTTCCATGTGGTACAGCAGGTGGCAGTGATAGGCCCAGCGGCCCAGGGCATCGGCAGTTACGCGATAGCTGCGCCGGGAGCCGGGCGGCATGTCGATGGTGTGCTTGCGCACCTGGAACTGGCCGTTCTCGTCTTCCAGGTCACTCCACAGGCCATGCAGGTGGATCGGGTGGCTCATCATGGTGTCGTTGACCAACACCAGTCGCACCCGCTCACCGTAAGTCAGTTGCAACGGCTCGGCAGCGGAGAATTTCACCCCATTGAATGACCAGGCGAACTTCTCCATATGCCCGGTGAGATGCAGCTCAATGGTGCGACTGGGCTCGCGGCCGTCCGGGTCTTCGAAGGTGCTGCGCAGGTCGGCGTAGGTGAGGACGCGGCGGCCATTGTTGCGCAGGCCGATGCCGGGGTCGTCGAGCTTGGGCACCGGGTTCATGGCTTGCATGTCCACCAGCGGGTTGTTCTGCTCGCTGGCCGGATGGCTTTGCATCGCCATGGCGCTGTGATCCATGCCTTCCATACCCGCCATGGCGCCGTGGTCCATGCCGCCCATGCCCATATCGTCCATGGTGATCCAGGGGCGCGGGTCGACGGCCGGGACTGGCGCGGTCAAGCCGGCTTGCCGAGCCAGCGTGCCCCGGGCAAAACCGCTACGGTCCATCGCCTGGGCAAACAGCGTGTAGGCCGGCGCCGTGGGCTCCACCAGCACGTCATACGTCTCCGCCACGGCAATGCGCAACTCATCGACGCTGACCGGTTTGACCGGCTGGCCATCGGCAGCGATCACGGTCATCTTCAGCCCCGGGATGCGCACATCGAAATAGCTCATCGCCGAGCCGTTGATAAAACGCAGGCGAATCGTCTCCCCCGCCGCGAACAACCCGGTCCAGTTGCGCTCCGGCGGCTGACCGTTGAGCAGATAGGTGTAGGTTTCGCCGCTGACGTCCGCCAGGTCGGTGGGGTTCATCTTCATCTGCGCCCACATCAGGCGGTCGGCGGCCGTGGCGGACCAGCCCTTCGCCCCCACATCGCGCACAAAGTCGCCGACGGTAGGCTTGTGCAGGTTGTAGTAATCGGACTGTTTCTTCAGGGTCTTCATCAGTGCGACGGGGTCTTCATCCGTCCAATCCGAGAGCATCACCACGTAGTCACGCTGGTAGCTGAAGGGTTCGGGCTCTTTTGGATCGATCACCAGCGGGCCGTACACGCCTTGCTGTTCCTGGAACCCGGAATGGCTGTGATACCAGTAAGTGCCGTGCTGCTTGACGGTGAACTGGTAGACAAACACCCCGCCCGGCTCGATGCCCTTGAAGCTCAGGCCGGGCACGCCGTCCATGGTCGAGGGCAGCAAAATGCCGTGCCAGTGGATCGATGTAGGCTCGGCCAGGCGATTTTTCACGCGCAGGGTCACTGTGTCGCCTTCGCGCCAGCGCAGCAATGGGCCGGGCAGGCTGCCGTTGATGGTCAACGCAGTGCGGTGGCGGCCGGTGAGATTGACCGGGGTCTGGTCGATAAACAGGTCAAATTCGCGGCCCGCCAACACGGTGGGCTGGCCGGGGCTGGTCAAGGCCCAGACCGGGCTGCGCCAAAGCCCGAGCCCGCCGAGCAGGCCGCCGACGGCGAGGCCTTTGACAACGGTGCGTCTGGAGGGTTTGGAATGCATGCCGATTCACGTCCGTCAGGGGAATGGCAGCAGATTAGGGGTGGCCGGCTGTCAGCCACCTTAGCGCCAGATTACCGATCTGACAGGTTCGCCTGGCACCGCAGCGGGTGCCGGGCGCGGTCAAGGTCAGGCGATCTGGGCCTTTGACGCGACTTCGGCGAAGGTGGCCGGGTCCAGCGCATCGCCTTGCTCGTCCAGCACTTGGCGCGGGTGGTCGTTGCCCGGGATCGAACTGTCGATCAATGCCAGCAACTGCGCGCCCAACGGCGTCAGGATGAAATTCTCACCGGTGCCACCTTCTTCCTCTGGCCGCGGTTCGATAAAACCGCGCTTGAGCAACAGCGCTTCATAATCCGCAGCAGTCTTTTTCAACGCATCCAGATTGCCCGTAGATTCGCCTGCCGTGGCCTTTTCGGCCGCTTCCTGCTCGGCATACTGGCGCGGTGCAAAACTGCCTTCGCCATTCTGCACTTCGTGCAGCAAGCGCTCGATCAGATCCCAGTTGTAAGTCGTCATCCTGATTCCTCCTGCGGGCGGGTGAAAAGTGGCCCGTCTAAAGGTGTGACCGGGCACGTCGCTGGCCGTTCAGCCCAATGGACGAGCGTCACTTTTGTGAACTTTCCACGCGGCGGCAACCTCCACTGAGATATCCCCGCCAAGGAGGTCCACCCATGAAAACCCTGATGAACCTGGCCATCGCCGCCACCCTGTTGACCGCCCTGCCCGCCTGGGCCTGTACGCCGGAAGAGGCCACGGCGAAGCGCGAGCAACTGGGCCAGGAAGTGGCCAAACTGACCGAACAGAACGCGACCCAAGCCAAGGAGATGAACGACGAGCTGCAGAAGATGGACCTGGACACGGAAAGTGCGCAGTTCCCTGACAAGTGCCAACTGATCGACGCCCGGCTCAAGGAACTCAAGGAAGCGGCGGCCAAAGCCAAGAATTGAAGCCAGAGGCAGGACGCGGAGCGTCCTTGGAGGCATTCCCACGCGGAGCGTGGGAACGATCACCGCGCATAAAAAAACCGGACATCAGTCCGGTTTTTTCACATCAGCCCAACCTTACTCGGCAGCCGGCGCTTCTGGCTTGCGGCGCTTGAGCGGGGCCATGCCGTCCTTGCTGACGAGCGACAGGTTGTCGGTCTTCGGCCGGTTGGCGATCTTGCGCTTGGTCGGCGACTTGGCGCCGGTTTTCTTCTTGTCGCCCTTGGCGTCGGTCTTTTTCTTCTTCACACCAACGGCCTTGCCCGACGCCTTGACCTTCTTCGGCCCGGTGTAGGTGCCTTTGACTTCCTTGATGGTACGGCGCTCGAACGACTGCTTGAGGTAGCGCTCGATGCTCGACATCAGGTTCCAGTCGCCGTGGCAGATCAGCGAGATGGCCAGGCCATCGTTGCCGGCACGCCCGGTACGGCCGATACGGTGCACGTATTCGTCGCCGCTGCGGGGCATGTCGAAGTTGATTACCAGGTCCAGGCCATCCACGTCGAGGCCGCGGGCGGCAACGTCGGTGGCCACGAGGATCTTCACGCCGCCGGCCTTGAGGCGGTCGATGGCCAGCTTGCGGTCCTTCTGGTCTTTTTCGCCGTGCAGCACGAACGCCTTGTATTCCTGGGCAACCAGGCGGCCGTAGATCCGGTCGGCGGCGGCACGGGTGTTGGTGAACACGATGGCCTTCTGATAGGTCTCGTTGGCCAACAGCCAGTTGAGGATCTGCTCTTTGTGCACGTTGTGGTCGGCGGTGACGATCTGCTGACGCGTGGTGGCGTTCAGGTCGCTGACGTTGTTGACCTGCAAGTGCTCAGGGTTGTTCAGGACCTTGGCGACCATCTCGCGCAGGGTCGAACCGCCGGTGGTGGCGGAGAACAGCATGGTCTGCTGACGGTTGACGCACTCGGCCACCAGGCGCTGCACGTCGTCGGCAAAGCCCATGTCGAGCATGCGGTCGGCTTCGTCCAGCACCAGCACTTCGACTTCCTTGAGGTCAAGGTTGCCGGCGTTGAGCTGCTCGATCATGCGGCCAGGGGTGCCGATCAGGATGTCCGGCACCTTGCGCAGCATGGCGGCCTGGACCTTGAAGTCTTCACCGCCGGTGATGATGCCGGACTTGATGAAGGTGAACTGGGAGAAACGCTCCACTTCCTTCAGGGTCTGCTGGGCCAGCTCGCGGGTTGGCAGCAGGATCAGGGTCTTGATGCTGACGCGAACCTTGGCCGGGCCGATCAGGCGGTTCAGCACCGGCAGGACGAAAGCGGCGGTCTTGCCGCTACCGGTTTGAGCTGTCACCCGCAGGTCACGCCCTTCGAGCGCGAGCGGGATGGCCGCTGCTTGCACAGGCGTTGGCTCGACAAATTTAAGCTCGGCCACGGCTTTGAGCAGGCGTTCGTGCAGGGCGAATTGGGAAAACACGGGTGCTACCTCGAAGAAATACAAAATATCAGCGGCATAGGGTACCGGTTTCGGGCGTCCAAACCGAGTTTCTTTACGCGAACGGTGCTAATCAGCTGCTTTTTTGTGAGCACTTTTGTCCAAGAGGCCAACTTTGTCGCACTTCAATGCTCTAATCGCCCCGTCTTGTCCTACAGAAGAATCGGTTTCACCCATGGATATCAAACAGCTCTGGCTCAACGTCCAAGACCTTTGGGGCGCCCTCGATGAACACCCGCTGCTGCACGCCAGCCTCGGCTTTGCAGTGCTGCTGGTGGTGGCGCTGCTGCTCGGACGGGTGGCGCGCTACCTGATCCTGCACACCATCAAGTTGCTCGGCCGGCAGCCGGCGCTGCACTGGCTCAATGACCTGCGGCACAACAAAGTCTTCCACCGCCTGGCGCAAATGACGCCCTCGCTGGTAATCCAGTTTGGCCTGTACCTGGTGCCCGACCTGAGCAAGACCGCGATCCTGTTCATCGGCAACGTGGCGCTGGCAATCAGCATCCTGTTCCTGATGCTGGCCATGAGTGCCCTGCTCAACGCCCTGCTGGACATCTACGCGCGCACCGAACACGCCCGCACCCGCTCGATCAAGGGCTACGTGCAGTTGGCGAAGATGGTCTTGTACGTGTTTGGCGCAATCATCATCGTCGCCACCCTGATCGACCGTTCGCCACTGTTGCTGCTGTCGGGTCTTGGTGCCATGTCGGCGGTAATCCTGTTGGTGTACAAGGACACCCTGCTGTCGTTCGTCGCCAGCGTGCAGTTGACCAGCAACGACATGCTGCGGGTCGGCGACTGGATCGAAATGCCCCAGGTCGGCGCCGATGGCGACGTGGTGGACATCACCTTGCACACGGTCAAGGTGCAGAATTTCGACAAAACCATTGTCTCGATTCCTACCTGGCGCCTGATGTCCGAGTCGTTCAAGAACTGGCGCGGCATGCAGGCGTCGGGCGGGCGGCGGATCAAGCGCAGCCTGTTTATCGACGCCAGCGGCGTGCGCTTCCTGCGTGACGATGAAGAAGTGCGCATGACCCAGGTGCACCTGCTCACCGACTACATCGGGCGCAAGCAGGCCGAGCTCAAGGCCTGGAACGAAGCCCAGGGCCACAGCGCGCAACTGTCGGCCAACCGTCGGCGCATGACCAACCTCGGCACCTTTCGCGCCTACGCCCTGGCCTACCTGAAAAGCCACCCGGACATCCAGCCCAACATGACGTGCATGGTGCGCCAGATGCAAACCACGGCGCAGGGTGTGCCGCTGGAGATCTACTGCTTTACCCGCACCACGGCGTGGGCGGATTACGAGCGGATCCAGGGGGATATTTTTGATTATCTGCTGGCGGTGTTGCCGGAGTTTGGTTTGAGCCTGTATCAGCAGCCGAGCGGCAATGACTTGCGCGCGGGGGTGTTGCCGGCCTTGCTCGGTGCCAGCCACTTACCCACGCTGGAAAACAAATCTGCCTAGCGCCACCACACCACCCACTGTGGGAGCTGGCTTGTGTGGGAGCGGGCTTGCTCGCGAAAGCGGTTTGTCAGAGAAGGATGTGCTGACTGA
>NZ_JANLGL010000157.1:0-13939 GCF_024655625.1 Pseudomonas sp. 18.1.10 | reverse complement strand
GGGTCAGTCAAAGATCTTCTAACTGATACACCGCCTTCGCGAGCAAGCCCGCTCCCACATCAGCCAGCTTCCACAGTTGATCTGCTTCGCTCTGGAGATTATTGCTGCTGCACCGCAATCACCGGCGTCGGCGCCACGAATACCTTCGCATGCATCTGCTCATGCCCGCCGCCCCGGCGCATACCGCGCACCGGGCAGGCGTCGAGGTAGTCCAGACCCACGGCCAGCTTCAAATGCCGCTCGGGCCGTGCCATCTGGTTAGTCACGTCAAAGCTGTACCAGGCGTCATCCAGCCAGGCTTCGGCCCAGGCGTGGCTGGCCAGGTGCGCACAGTCCTCAGTGTACAAATACCCCGACACATACCGCGCCGGCACCCCCAGGCTGCGGGCGCAGGCCAGGAACGCGTGGGTGTGGTCCTGGCACACGCCCGCGCGGCCCGCGAAGGCTTCGGCGGCGCTGGTGTCCACTTCGGTGGCGCCGGGGGTGTAGACCATCGAGTGATTCAACGCCTGCATCAGGTCGATCAACGCATTGCGGTCGCGACGTTGCTGGCAGTGCTGCAAGGCAAAGCCGCGCAGGGCCTCGTCGGCCTCGGTCAGGCGTGTGCTGCGCAGGAACGGGAACGCGGACTGGCTCTCGTGTTCGGCTTCGCGCAGCTCGTCGATGTCGACCTGGCCACGGGCGCCAATGATGATGGCGTCGTGGGGTTCGTCCAGGGTCAGCACGTGCAGGATATTGCCGAACGGGTCCACTTGGGCACGCACCGGGCGTGGCAGGTCCAGCTGCCAGCTGAGGACGTGCTGGCGCTCGCTGTCGTGGGGCGTGAGGCGCAGGTACTGGATGCTCGCGCGAACCTGGTCGTCGTAGTGGTAGGTGGTTTCGTGGCTGATGGAGAGTCTCATGCGGCCTCCAGGTAGGAACTGTAGATGGCGTCGCCCAACTGGCGCACCAAGGGGATAAAGTCGGTCAGCCAGGCGTGCAGGCCTTCCTCGAGGATTTCATCGATGGCGGTAAAGCGCAGGCGCGCGTCCATCTCGGCGGCCAGGCGCTGGGCCGGGCGGCCGTTGAGGCCGGGCAGGCTGGCGAGGATCTGGTCGATTTCTTCGCTGCAGGCGCGCAGCGAACGCGGCACATCGGCGCGCAACAGCAGCAACTCGGCGACTTGCCGCGCGCCAGGCGCATCACGGTAGATCTCGGTGTAGGCCTCGAACGACGACAGCGCGCGCAGCAAGGCGCTCCATTGATAGTAGGCGTGGGCCGTGCCGTCGGTGACTGCGGCAGCCTGGTCGCCGGCCATTTCGTAGCGCGCATCCAGCAGGCGCAGGGTGTTGTCGGCCCGCTCGATAAAGGTGCCCAGGCGGATAAACCGAAAGGCGTCGTTGCGCATGATGGTGCCGTAGGTTGCGCCGCGAAACAGGTGGGAACGTTCCTTGACCCACTCACAAAAGCGGCTCATGCCGTAGCGACTCAAGCCTTGCTGGGCGATATCGCGAATATCCAGCCAGGTGGCGTTGATGTTTTCCCACATGTCGGCGGTGATTCGCCCACGCACGGCATGGGCGCTGGCCCGCGCCGCGCCGAGGCAGCTGTAGATGCTCGCCGGGTTGGCCGCATCCAGGGCGAAAAAGTGCAGCAAGTGTTCGGCGTGCAATTCACCGTGGCGCTCGCGGTAATCATCCAGGGTGCCGGTGATCAGCAGCGGCATCGCCAGCTCATGCAGGCCATCACCGCGCCCGTCCTGGGGCATCAGCGACAGCGAATAGCTGACATCGAGCATGCGCGCGAGGTTTTCCGCGCGCTCCAGGTAGCGTGACATCCAATAAAGATCCGAGGCAGTTCTACTCAGCATGGCATCAGTCCTCCACCACCCAAGTGTCTTTGGTGCCGCCGCCCTGGGACGAGTTGACCACCAACGAGCCTTCGCGCAATGCCACACGGGTCAAGCCGCCCGGCACGACGCGGGTTTCCTTGCCGGACAAGACGAACGGGCGCAGGTCGATATGGCGCGGCGCGATGCCATTTTCGACAAAGGTCGGGCACGTGGACAAACACAAGGTGGGCTGGGCGATATAGGCGTGGGGCTTGGCCTTGATACGCGCACGGAAGGCTTCGATCTCCGCCGCCGTGGACGCCGGGCCCACCAGCATGCCGTAACCGCCGGAGCCTTGGGTTTCCTTCACGACCAGATCCGGCAGGTTGGCCAGCACGTGGGACAGTTCGTCGGGCTTACGGCACTGGAAGGTCGGAACGTTCTTCAGGATGGGTTCTTCATCCAGGTAAAAACGGATCATATCGGTGACGAAGGGGTACACCGACTTGTCATCCGCAACCCCGGTGCCAATGGCGTTCGCCAGCACCACATTGCCGCAGCGATAGGCCGCGAGCAGGCCGGGCACGCCGAGCATGGAGTCGGGATTGAACGCCAGTGGATCGAGGAAGGCGTCGTCGAGGCGGCGATAGATCACATCCACTGCCTTGGGGCCGTCGGTGGTGCGCATGAAGACGCGGTCGTCGCGCACGAACAGGTCGGCGCCTTCCACCAGTTCCACACCCATTTCCCGGGCCAGGAAGGCATGTTCGAAGAACGCGCTGTTGAAGCGCCCCGGTGTAAGCACCACCACGCTGGGGTTGTCCAGGGGGCTGGAGCTTTTCAGGGTGTCGAGCAGCAGGTTGGGGTAATGGTCGATGGGGGCGATGCGCTGGGCGGCGAACAGTTCGGGGAACAGGCGCATCATCATCTTGCGGTCTTCGAGCATGTAGCTGACGCCGCTCGGGGTACGCAGGTTGTCTTCCAGCACGTAGTAGGTGCCGTCGCCATCGCGTACGAGATCGACCCCGGAGATGTGGGAATACAGGTCGCGGTGCAGGTCCAGGCCCTGCATCGCCAACTGGTACTGATCGTTGGCCAGCACCTGCTCGGCGGGGATGATCCCGGCCTTGATGATGCGCTGCTCGTGGTACAGGTCGGCGAGAAACATGTTCAGCGCCTTGACCCGCTGGATGCAGCCGCGCTCGACAATCCGCCATTCGCTGGCAGGAATGCTGCGCGGGATGGTGTCGAAGGGGATCAGGCGCTCGGTGCCCTGTTCGTCGCCGTAAAGGGTGAAGGTGATCCCGGCGCGGTGAAACAGCAAATCGGCTTCGCGCCGGCGCTGGGCCAGCAGTTCAGCAGGGGTTTCGGCCAACCAGCGGGCGAACTCGCGGTAATGGGGGCGCACCTGCCCTGCCCCATCGTACATTTCATCGTAATAAGTGCGGATCATGCCGTACTCCTTGTCACCCGGACGCAAGAACCATCGCAAGGCCCGTGCCAGCGGCATAAACACTTAAAAATCAGTGAGTTGAATAAAAACAGAAATCCGGCCGCACCGTCCTGGTGCGAGGAATGCCCGCTGTCCTGTCGTACGCTTCATCGCAATGCGAGCTTTGACTATCAACAGCATAGTCAGAGTTGATTTCACTGCCCGGCCAAGCCTGCGGATAATCGCGCTCATCTGCTGAACCCGCTCCTTTCAGTACATCGCTCTTCCCTTTAGGCCACCCTTGCTGGGTGGCTTTTTTTTGGTGCTGAAAAAGGGCGCGCAAGTTCCGCAAAGTTTGCCTGCGGCACAAACAAAATCGGCCGACCCTAAGGTCAGCCGATACGCTGTGTTTCTCATCCTGTTACATGGGTAACCCACGCACCTCCTGCTTGACGCCCCAGCCTTCGATGATCCCGCCCAGCGGTTCGACCACGGCTTCAAAGTCTTGCTCGAAGTCGCCGATGCCGTCGTAGGTGGCAAACATGATCTTGCTCAGTTCCAGGTACCAGGCGCCATCGTCGCGCGCACTGACCTGGGCATTCAGGGATTCCCCACGAAACTCGCCCGCAGCCCTGCGCGCCCGTTCCTCATCCGGGAAAATGGCGTAGAACTCAATGGGGTGAAAACGCGAGAAGTCGAAGCCGCCTTCTTTCATGCGGCGCAGAACGTTGGTGCTGATGTCTTCTTGATAGGCTGTGCTCATGAAAAGTGCTCCTCTAACCGATGGATAGACTTTCCGTGCTTCCCGAAGCCCACGCCGTGACAGCGTGGGTACTACGGCAATGACAACACCGCTGGAAAACAAGCATGTAGCTGACAAGACCAGACCTTAGCGATTCATTCGCTGATCTCGATTGCAGAGTAGCGCGAAGCTATCACCTCCACCAGAGGCGCTTTAATGGCAATCAGGGAATGTTCAGGCGGCAGGCGAGATGTCGAGGATTTGAATGCTGTTCTGGTCTTTGAGGATCTTGACCGTCGGTTCAGGCTTGCGCCCCTCAAGGTCGTTGAGGTCAAGTTCGGCGGCGACCGGTACCAGCTTGTTGCGGATCATCTGCGCGGCGTCTTCGAGGCTGGGTTTTTCAGTGCAGGCAAACTGCTCCTCCGAGGTCTCGCCGTGATCGTCAACGAAGGTAATTTTCCACGTTTGCATCGGTGCCTCCTCGATAAAGCCCGCGTGTGGGCTCACATCTATCTGGACCTTGAGGGTTCGCCAAACGTTCCACTCAAGGCCGGAGGCACCGGATCAACTGCGCTTACTTCTCGGCGTGATCCTTGAGGGCTTTCAAGGTGTTGAACGGCGCGTCCACCACGAACTTGTTGGCCAACCATGACGGCACGCTGCCACCTGGCTCGGTGTGCACCTGGTAGGTGACTTCGGTCAGGTTGTCGCCTTTGGGTACCAGTTTCCAGAAACCTTCGACCTGGGCGACACGTACGTAGCCTTTGACTTCCGGCTGATAGGTGGGCACTTCCAGCAGCTTGCGGGTGAGCGTGCCGTCGGCGGCCTTGGAGGTGGTGATCTCCAGGATGGAATCACGGTCAGTGACGGGGAACGGGGCCTTGAACTGGGTGTAGGTCCAGCTCTTGTCGCCTTCCTGCTTGAGCAGTTTTTGCGATTTGCACTCGTGAATCCAGGAGCAGGCGCCCGCCACGTCTTCTTGCAGCGCCTGGATCTTGGCCACCGGTGCCTTGATCGTGGTCACACCGCGATACGCCTTGTACTTGGAGCCGGCGACTTCGCTCAACGACACCTTGATCCCGTCTTCGTCCTTGGCAACCTGCCAATCCTCAGCCTGGGCCGTGGCAGCAAACAACACCGTAAAACCGCACAACACAGCCATTCGTTTCAGCGAACCCATTGTTGTATTCCTTATTGTTGAAGTTCCGATAGTAAAGCCCATCAAGCCGCCGTCATCTGCTCCCACCAGCCGATCAAACGGATCGCGTCGGCCTGGTCGGTGCCGCAGACCTCGATATCCGCCTTGAAATCACTGCACACCGCCGGTCGCTCCGGTTGCCCGAACAGTTGGCACAGCTGTTCGACCGACAGGTGCAGGCAGCGTTCGCCCGCCGGTTTGCCCTGGGGCATTCCGGGGAGTGGCGAACTGATGGAGGGGGCGATGCAGCAAGCGCCACAGCCTTCACGGCATTTCATGACCAGCAGGTCCTCGACGACTCAATGTGGATGGCCGGGCTAGAGTACGCCCTTAAACAGCCGTTTTAAAATGGTCTAACAGGGGTTTTTCGCAGAAAACAAAAGTGACTGACCAGTCTGCGACAGATGGTCGAAGGGCGCCGTCACGTTTGTGGGAAAAGTTTACTGCTTGAACTCGAATTCCAACGCTGCGCCTTCCACGTCACGGCGCTCTTCGTTGCGCAGTTGCAGCTTCATCTCATTGCTGAGCAGGCGACCGTTGATCTGGAAGGCGCTGTTGTCGGTGGGTTTCTCACCGAACATCGGCGGCAGCAGGGGCACGCTCTTGGGTTTGGGCATGGTGCCAATGGGCTGCAAGTGCCTGACCATGTCCGAAGGCAGGGACAGGTCCAACTGTGCCGGTGGCAATTTAGTCTGGGCCACTTCGTTGGCGGACTTGCTGGCTTTCGCTGCGCGTTTTTTCACTGCAGGCGCTTTCTTTTTCACCACCGGGGCTTTTTTCGCCGGCGTCTTTTGCTCGGCTGAAGCGGGCGCGCGTTCAGTCACAGGCGCCGCCGCCAGCACGGTGCCGACATTGCACAGGCTTAGCAGGCCAATCACCCAGACAGCGCGAAAAATAGAGGTCATATCGCCAACAGCATTAACGGCAGAGGGCCATATGCTCGCTTGTTGTGCGCGGCATGACAAGCGTGGTGATTAGCCCGCTACCGATCATGCCCCTGTTCCGGGGTTCAAAAGCCGGCTGCGGTTTCCTGGCACAACTGGCTGGCGAGCATCCCCAAGGTCATCAGCGCGCGCTCTGCCTCGCGGTTCCACGGCGTGCCGCAGTTGAGGCGAATACAGTGGTTGAACTGCTCGGTATTACTGAAAATCAGCCCCGGCGCAATGCTGATGCCCTGTTGCAGGGCGCGTACGTGCAGTTCCTGGGTATTGACCCGCCCCGGCAAACTGACCCACAGGATAAAACCACCACTGGGGCGGGTCATCTGCGTGCCTTCGGGGAAGTACTGCTGCACCGCCAGCTGGAAGGCGTTGAGGTTCTTGCGGTATTCCTGGCGGATATAGCGCAGGTGGCGATCATACCCACCGTTTTCCAGGTAAGCCGCGACGCCCATCTGCGTGACGCTGCACGCCGAGTGGGTGCTGAACATCTGCAAGCGCTGGATTTCCTGCTGGTATTTGCCGGCAATCATCCAGCCAATGCGCACGCCCGGGGACAAGGTCTTGGAAAAGCTCGAGCAGTAGATCACCCGATCCAGGCGGTCATAGGCTTTCAGGGCCTTGGTGCGGCCGACTTCGAACATCAGCTCGCCGTAGATATCATCCTCGACGATCTGGATATCGAAGTCCGAGGCCAGGCGCAGCAACTGTTTCTGCCGCTCCTCGGGCATGGTGCCGCCGAGGGGATTGCTCAGGCGCGTGGTCAGCACCAGGGCCTTGATCGACCATTGGTTGGCCGCCAGTTGCAGGGCTTCCAGGCTCATGCCCGACGCCGGGTCGCTGGGGATTTCGATGACCTTGAGGCCGAGCAGGTCAGCCAGTTGCAGCAACCCGTAATAAGTCGGCGATTCCGCAGCGATCAGGTCGCCGGGCCGGGTCAGCACCCGCAGCGACATCTGCAACGCATCCACGCAACCGTGGGTAATCACTACTTCGGACGGGTCCACCACCACACCCGCATCGCGCATGCGGATCGCTACCTGGCGCCGCAGCGGCTCGAAACCGGGGCTGAACATGTAGCTGAACGCCCGTGGGCTCTGGAAGCGCGTGACCTTGGCCAACTGCTGGTGCAGTGCGCGCACCGGCAAGTAATCGACACTCGGCACGGCGGCCCCCAACGGGAACACGCCTTCGCGGCGCGACTCGACCAATACTTGCTGGATGATGCTGCTGCGGGTGACCAACCCCGGGCGCTCTACACGGGCGATGTCTGGCGTTGGCGCGGTGAGTGCTGGCGTCTGGTGCACGTAATAGCCAGACTGCGGCCGCGCGCGGATCAGCCCCTGGTCTTCCAGGTTGGCGTAGGCCTGCAACACCGTGGCATGGCTGACGTTGAGCTGGGAGCTCATCTTGCGCACCGAAGGCACGCGCTCGCCCGGTTGATAGACACCGCGCCGGATATCCTCAGCCAGTTGCTGGGCGATACGTTGGTAGAGCAACAGATTGGTCATGACGCAGCACTCGATTTCACGGGTATTTTATTTTTGTGTGAAACATACCGGCACAGTTTAGAAGTGTACGGGGACAGTTGCCACAATAGTCGAGCGCGGGCGGGAGTGACAGTAAAAACTGTAAGGGTAGTGAGGCATTTTTTGGGTGTACACCCAACAAAATGTGGGAGCGGGCTTGCTCGCGAAAGCGGTGGATCAGTTGAAATATCTGTAACTGACACACCGTCTTCGCGAGCAAGCCCGCTCCCACACAAGCCCACTCCACATTTGAATTGGTAGCTGGCTTTTAGCGAGCAGCGCCCAGTTGGCCTTTCTCGTCGGAGAACACAATCTCTACCCGACGGTTCTGCGCCCTGCCCCGCTCGGACGCGTTGGCCTCCACCGGATACTGGTCGCCATACCCCTCGACCTGAATGCGTTTTTCATCGATCCCCAGGTCCACCAGCACATCGGCCACCGATTGCGCACGGTCACGGGACAGTTTGAGGTTTTCCTGCTCGCCACCGGTGCTGTCGGTGTAACCCTCAATACGCACCACGCGCTTGGGGTTCAGTTGCAGGAACTGGACGATTTTCAACACGGTGCGGTTCGCCGAGTTTTTCAGCTCGGCTTCGCCGGTATCAAACAGCACGTCGCCCAGGGTCATCACCAAACCGCGATCGGTCTGGGTGGTGGTCAGGCTGGCGATCTGTTCTTCGAGCCATTTGCCCTGCTGCTGCACGCTGGTCAGCTTGTTTTCACGCAGGGCCAGTTGCAGGCGCTGGCGTTCCAGTTCGAGCTTGGCGCCCCGTTCGGCGTTGAGCGCCTGTTCGGTGTGCTCGCGGGCGATGGCGCTGTAGCGCTGGCTCAGGTAAGCGTAATGCGCGACGTCGTTGCCGCTGCCCCAGTAGCTGGACAGGCGGTCGGCACGGGCCAAGGACTCGCCGGCGCGGATCACATCCTTGGGCGCAAAGCGCAGCACGTTGGCGTCTTCCTTGACCTTCTGGAAGTCGCTGCCCGCCTGCTGCAACGCCTGCTCACTGTTGGGATGGCTGGCACAACCGCCCAGCACCGCGCTGCTCACCAGCAACGCACAGCTCAAACCACGAATCAGCGTGCTCATTGGGCTTCTCCCAACTGCAACTGTTTGCGCAGGCGCGTGATACGGGTGTTAAGCACGTTCAACTGCTCCTGGCTCTTGCGGGTCAATACTTGGGCTTCGGCCAGGCGCGCATCCAGTTCAGCCTGTTCGGCGCGCATGCGCGCATTTTTGTAGGACTCATCGGCCATGCTGCCCTGGGCCCGGGCGAACTTGGCTTCGGCCAGTTTCAATTCAGCCGATTCATCCGCGTTGGCACCTACGGCACTGGCTTGCTCCAGGGCTTGCTGGGTGAGGCGCATTTGTTCAATCGGCGCAGGATCGCTCGCACATCCCGCCAGAGCTACAACGGCGAGGGCCGCGAAAAGAGGTCGAAGAGTCACTGAAAATCCTTACTTTGCTGGGGTGCCGACAGGTTGCTGCAATTGCGCTTTCCAACGTTCCAGATTGCTCTGCAACGCTGCTTGCGCCACACCGGAGGTCGACAATTCTGTCATCTTTTTGGCCAACTGTCCGCGCAGCCATGGATCATTGCAGGCGGAGTTGTGGGAAATCGCCAGGTACAGGCCGGGCTGATCGACCGGCACTTCACGCGCGATCAAGTCATTGCTCATCCCCAGGGTCTGGGCCATGGCCATGCCGGAGTAACGTCCGGCGAGGACGTAGTCCACTTCGCCGAGCAGCAGTTTCTGGAAGGCCGGCGTCAAGCTGGGCAAACGTTGCAGGGTGAGTTGCTGGCCGGCGAAGGTTTCGAAACCGGCGCTCAAGCGTGCACGCTCCGAGACTGCGCCCCTGTGCCCGTGCAAGTCGGCGGCGGTGGTGTAGGCCAGCGCCGAGTCCTTGCGCGTCCACACCAGGTAATCGGTGTGCACCAGGGCCGGGTGGATGTAGTCGAGGGTGTCCAGTTCGCCCAGGTTCAGCGGCGCATCGGCGAGGATGTCCATGCGCCCGCTGCGCACTTCGTCCAGGGCCAGGGAGCGTTTGCCGCCGTAGAGCAGGTCAACCTTGAGGCCGAGGTCCTTGGCCACTTGTTGCAACACATCGGCGGTGGCACCGATCAGGCGCGTGGGGTCTTGGGGGTCGCGCCACAGCAAGGGCGGTGCGTCCGGGCTGCCGGTGACAACCAGGCGTTCGCACTTGCCGGCGGCCAGCGTCAGGCCTGGCAGCAGCGTGAGGCCCAGCAGTACAGTCCAGCGACGCAATTCCATGGGGAAGCTCTCCAGCCAGTCAAAAAAAAGCCCGGTCACAAGGACCGGGCTCTTTATAAGTGAAGCGGCTGGATTAGACCAGCTTCTCCAACTCGGGTACGGCGTCGAACAAGTCCGCGACCAGGCCGTAATCAGCCACCTGGAAGATCGGTGCTTCTTCGTCCTTGTTGATCGCAACGATCACTTTGGAGTCTTTCATACCGGCCAAGTGCTGGATCGCGCCGGAGATACCGACCGCGATGTACAGCTGTGGCGCAACGATCTTGCCGGTCTGGCCGACCTGCATGTCGTTGGGTACGAAACCTGCGTCGACGGCCGCGCGGGAAGCGCCGACCGCAGCGCCCAGCTTGTCAGCCAGGGCGTACAGGTGCTTGAAGTTGTCACCGTTCTGCATGCCACGGCCGCCGGAAACGACGATCTTGGCAGCGGTCAGCTCAGGACGATCCGACTTGGCCAGCTCTTCGCCAACAAAGCTGGAAGTGCCAGCGTCGTGGGCAGCCGCGACGGCTTCAACGGCAGCCGAACCACCTTCGGCGGCAACCGGGTCGAAACCGGTGGCGCGCACGGTGATGACTTTTACCGAAGCGGTCGATTGCACGGTAGCAATGGCGTTACCGGCATAGATCGGGCGCTTGAAGGTGTCAGCGCTTTCAACCGAGATGATCTCGGAGATCTGGTCAACGTCCAGCTGCGCGGCAACGCGTGGCAGGATGTTTTTGCCGTTGGAGGTCGCGGCAGCCAGGATGTGGCTGTAGCCAGCGCCAAGCTCTGCAATCAGCGGGGCAACGTTTTCCGGCAGCTGGTGAGCGTAAGCGGCGTTGTCGGCCAACAGTACCTTGCTCACACCAGCGATTTTCGCAGCGGCTTCAGCCACGGCGCCAGCGCCAAGGCCTGCAACCAGCACGTGGATGTCGCCACCGATTTTAGCGGCAGCGGCCACGGTGTTCAGGGTGGCCGGGGCCACAACCTTGTTGTCGTGTTCAGCGATTACCAAGATAGTCATGATTAGATTACCTTCGCTTCGTTTTTCAGTTTCTCGACCAGTTCAGCCACCGACTTGACCTTGATGCCCGCGCTGCGTGCAGCCGGTGCTTCAACTTTTACAGTCTTGTTGGTGGAGGCAGTGGAAACGCCCAAAGCTTCAGGAGTGACCGACTCAAGCGGCTTCTTCTTGGCTTTCATGATGTTTGGCAGGGACGCATAGCGCGGCTCGTTCAAACGCAGGTCGGTGGTGACGATGGCCGGCAGTTTCAGGGAAACGGTCTGGGCGCCGCCGTCGATTTCACGGGTCACAGCGACGCTGTCGCCGCTCACTTCGACTTTGGAGGCGAAGGTGCCTTGGCCGTAACCGGTCAGGGCAGCCAGCATCTGGCCAGTCTGGTTGTTGTCGCTGTCGATGGCTTGTTTGCCGAGGATCACCAGCTGAGGCTGTTCCTTGTCGACAACGGCCTTGAGCAGCTTGGCCACGGCCAGTGAGGTCAGGTCTTCGGCAGACTCGACCAGGATGGCGCGGTCGGCACCCAGGGCCAGGGCGGTACGCAGCTGCTCTTGAGCAGTGGTAGGACCGATGGAAACCACGACGATTTCAGTTGCCACGCCTTTTTCTTTCAGGCGTACGGCTTCTTCCACGGCGATTTCACAGAAAGGGTTCATCGACATCTTGACGTTAGCAAGATCGACGCCGGAATTGTCCGCCTTGACGCGAACTTTCACGTTGTAATCGACAACGCGTTTGACAGCTACAAGAACCTTCATGGATTCCTCGTTACTCTCCGGTGAAAAGAAAGTCGCCTAGGCGAACCTGGCGGTTGATGCTCATCGGCACACAAGGGCACCTCCAAAAACCTCGGCGGATGACCTTGCTCACGGGAAATGATGACCGTTCGTCAGTGGTGACTGAGAGGTCATTCTTTATCGCAGCGTGTAAACTGCGCGCCCGGGTTGTGGCGCGCGTCACCTGTCTTGCTTTTGGACGTGCTCTTGAAACCTGCAGTCCGCCTACGGTAAGCGCGAAACCGACCGTATATTGACCGGAACGCCTATTCTGGTCAATACGCCAAAATAGCCAGTCATAAGCCGCGTTGCTTTGATTTACCTAGCCTGCGGCCAATTCAAACAAACGTTTGTATTGGACGCTCGCAGTGGTCTATATATAATGCGCCACCTAGAGAGAAAGGTGGGTCGGGCCTTCGCGCCAGACGACACCAAACCTCCACCCCATTAGAAAAAAAGCCTGTTGAGCCTTGAGTAGGAGATAACCTGTGGAACGCGAATACATGGAATTCGACGTGGTCATCGTCGGCGCTGGCCCGGCGGGCCTGTCTGCCGCCTGCCGCCTGAAGCAGAAGGCCGCCGAAGCCGGTAAGGAAATCAGCGTCTGCGTGGTCGAGAAAGGCTCCGAAGTCGGCGCGCATATCCTCTCCGGTGCCGTGTTTGAACCACGCGCCCTGAACGAACTGTTCCCGGACTGGAAAGAGCTCGGCGCCCCGCTCAACACCCCCGTGGTGCGCGATGACATCTATGTACTGCGCAGCCCCGAAGCGTCCACCAAGGTTCCCGACTTCTTTGTGCCCAAGACCATGCACAACGAAGGCAACTACATCATCTCCCTGGGCAACCTGTGCCGCTGGCTGGCCCAGCAGGCCGAGAACCTGGGCGTGGAAGTCTACCCAGGCTTCGCCGCCCAGGAAGCGCTGTTCGACGAAAACGGCGTGGTGCGCGGGATCATCACCGGCGACCTCGGCGTCGACCGCGAAGGCCATCCAAAAGAAGGCGTCTACACCCCAGGCATGGAGCTGCGTGGCAAGTACACGCTGTTCGCCGAAGGTTGCCGTGGCCATATCGGCAAGCAACTGATCCAGCGCTTCAACCTGGACAGCGACGCCGACGCCCAGCACTACGGCATCGGCCTGAAAGAAATCTGGGAAATCGACCCCGCCAAGCATCAGCCAGGCCTGGTGGTGCACACCGCCGGCTGGCCGCTGGACATCATGAAGAACGAGAACACCGGTGGCTCGTTCCTCTATCACCTGGAAAACAACCAGGTGGTGGTCGGCCTGATCGTTGACCTGTCCTACAGCAACACCTTCCTGTCGCCGTTCGATGAGTTCCAGCGCCTCAAGCATCACCCGGTGCTGGCCCAATACCTGGAAGGCGGCAAGCGCATCAGCTACGGCGCCCGCGCCATCTGCAAAGGCGGCCTGAACTCGCTGCCGAAAATGGTCTTCAACGGCGGCGCGCTGATCGGTTGCGACCTCGGCACCCTGAACTTCGCCAAGATCAAGGGCAGCCACACCGCGATGAAATCCGGCATGCTCGCCGCCGACGCCGTGGCCGACCGCCTGTTCGCCGATTCCGAGGGCGGTGACGAACTGACCGCTTACGTCGACAGCTTCAAATCCAGCTGGTTGTACGAAGAACTGTTCGCCAGCCGCAACTTCGGCCCGGCGATGCACAAGTTCGGCCCGATCATCGGCGCCGGCTTCAACTGGTTCGACCAGAACATCCTCGGCGGCAAGATGCCGTTCACCCTGCACGACACCAAGCCGGACTACGCCTGCCTCAAGCTGGCGAAAGACAGCCAGAAGATCGACTACCCGAAACCCGACGGCAAGCTGAGCTTCGACAAGCTGAGCTCGGTGTTCCTCTCCAGCACCAACCATGAAGAAGAGCAGCCGTGCCACTTGAAGTTGAAGGACCCAAGCATCCCGATCGGCACCAACCTGCCGCTCTACGATGAACCGGCGCAGCGCTACTGCCCGGCCGGCGTGTATGAGGTGATTACCAAGGAAGATGGCGAGAAGCGCTTCCAGATCAACGCCCAGAACTGCGTGCACTGCAAGACCTGTGACATCAAGGACCCTTCGCAGAACATCACGTGGGTCACGCCGGAAGGCGCGGGTGGGCCGACTTACCCGAATATGTAAGCCAAAAAAAAGGCTCCCAAATGGGAGCCTTTTTTATAACTGACACAACTCGGTCAATTGTGGGAGCTGGCTTGCCTGCGATAGCGGTGGTGAATT
>NZ_JANLGL010000156.1:0-13956 GCF_024655625.1 Pseudomonas sp. 18.1.10 | reverse complement strand
ACATTTGATTGCATTTCAACTGGAGAAACTCAGTCAAATGTGGGAGCGGGCTTGCTCGCGAAGGCCTCACCTCGGTCTCAAGCCGCAACTGCCGCCCCCGGCACCTCCACCGCACTCAACCCCTCCTTCATCTTCTTGGCATCGCGCACAAAACACCGCGACGCCTGGAACAGAAACAGCATGGTCAAGAACAGCGCTACCGGAATCAGGTACATGGCGTCATGCAACCCCACCGCCTTATACGCTTCAGTCATCTGCTCCGCCCCCGCCGCATACATCGCCGAATGGGCAAAGTGATCGGACAAGCCCCCCACCACAATTGGCCCCATGCCACCGCCCAGCAAGTACAGCCCGGCAAAAAACAGTGCCATTGCCGTGGCCCGCAGGCGCGGTTCGACCACGTCCTGGATCGCCGTGTACACGCAGGTGTAGAAGTTATAGGCAAACAACCAGCCCACACTGAATACCGCCACAAACACGCCGATCTCGATGCGCCCGGCGTGCAAGGCCCAGGCGGTGCACACCGTCGAGATAATCAGGCTGAACGCGGCAAACAGCAGCCGGCCATTGGCAATCCGTTGATGGATCTTGTCGGCCACCCAGCCGCCCAGGGTCAGGCCCACCAGGCCCGTCAGGCCGACGATCACCCCGGTGGCAACGGCGGCGTCCTGCAACGGCATCAGGAAGTAACGCTGCAACATCGGCACCAGGAACGAGTTGCAGGCATAGGTGGCAAAGTTAAAGCACAGTCCGGCCAGCACCAGCCACAGGAAGGTCGGCACGGCCAGGACGCGGCGGATCGGGCGGTCGACGCGTTCCTGGGACACTTGCACGGTTTCCGCCGCGCCGCGCTTGGGTTCCTTGATGTAGAACATGAACACCGCGAGGATCATCCCCGGCACGGCGGCAATAAAGAACGGCGCGCGCCAGCTGTCGAACGCTTTGACCATCCAGCCGATGGTGAAAAATGCCAGCAACAGGCCCAGAGGCAAGCCGAGCATGAAGATGCCCATGGCCCGCGCGCGGCGGTGGGCGGGAAACAGGTCGCCGATCAGCGAGTTGGCGGCCGGTGCGTAGCTGGCCTCGCCGATCCCGATGCCCATGCGCACCAGCAGGAAGGTCCAGAAACTGCCAACCAGGCCATTGACTGCCGTCAGCCCACTCCAGGCGAACAGGCCCCAGCCCATCAGTTTGCTGCGCGAGCCGGTGTCGGCCATGCGCCCGAGGGGCAGGCCGGCAATGGCGTAGACGATGGTGAAGGCGGTGCCGATGATGCCGAGCTGGAAATCGCTCAGGTGCCATTCCATGCGGATCGGCTCGATGATGATCGCGGGAATGGTGCGGTCGAAGAAGTTGAACAGGTTGGCCAGGAACAGCAGGAACAGAATGCGCCAGGCATTCGCCGCTTGGGTCGAGTTCTGCATGGGTCCGTCTCTTTTATTGTTATGAGAGCTGCGATGCCCGATGCATCCTGCCCGGTACCAGCAACATAGTCAGGCTGGCGGCGGTTGTCTGTAATGATTCGTAAAGCTGATAGGGCATGATTTCCCCCAGATTCATGGGACTTCCCCTACGAAAATATATATCTGCGCCCCTCTTCCCAACGGCCATGGCGCAGATAGAATGGCGAGCCTTCCGGTAGTACCCCCTCTTACTTTTCTTATCGATGACGCCCATGTCCGAAGCCAGTCCGTGCCTGAATTGTGGTGCCTGCTGTTCACACTTCCGTGTGTCTTTTTTCTGGGGTGAGTGCGCCTCATCCGGGGGGACGGTGCCCGACGACCTGGTGGTGCAGATCAACCCGACGCGGGTGGCGATGATCGGCACCGACCAGAAACCCGTGCGTTGCTGCAGCCTTGAAGGGGAAGTGGGCAAAGGCACCAGTTGCTCGATCTACGAGCAACGGTCGAGCACCTGCCGCGAGTTTGAGGCGTCCTGGCACGAGGGCGTACAGAACGTCGATTGCGATGCCGCCCGCGCGGCCTTTGGCCTGGCGCCGCTGGAGATGCCCTTCGAGCTGGACCTGCCCATCAGCGCTTAGCATCAAACGCTATGGCCGGCATGCCAAAATCGTAGAGAGCAAAGTGCCATTATCCATGGCGAATCTCGCAGGCCTTCTATACTCGAGGTCGTAGGCCATTGCTGTAGGCAGTGGCGCAACGACTTTTACGGGACATGCTATGGAATGGCTTGGTCTGCATTTCTTTACCGAGCTTCCAGAGAACGGGCACTTATTACTCAATTGCAGTCATAACCCCTTCCTGGTCTTGCTGGCCTACCTGGTCGCCTGTGCGGCGGGTTTTGGCACCCTTGATATGGCTGAACGGGTTGGCCACGTCGAAGACCCTACCGCTCGTCGCCGCTGGCGCTGGCTCGGCGCCGGTTGCCTGGCGGGTGGCATCTGGTCCACCCACTTCATCAGCATGCTGGCCTTTCAAGCCCCCATTGCCATTCATTACGAATTGCTCATGACGTTCGCCTCGCTGCTGATCGCCATGATCGCCTCGCTGTTCGCCATGAAAACCCTCAGCCACACCCATCTGCGGCTCCATCAGTACCTGCTGGCGTCGGTATGGATGGGCCTGGGCATCGCCTTGATGCACTACGTGGGCATGTCGGCCATGCGCTCCCAGGCCGCGGTGTATTTCGAATCCGGGTTGTTCATGGCCTCGGTGGGCATTGCCATCGGCGCCAGCCTGGCGGCGCTGTTGCTGTCGAGCTACCTGCGCAACGGTGCCGGGGTGTTCCACCAACTGCTCAAGTACGCTGCCAGCCTGGTACTGGGCGCCGGCATCCTGAGCATGCATTTCACCGGCATGGCGGCCATGCGCATGCTGGTGCCCACTGGCGCCGATCTATCGCTGCCACTGGATAACAACCCCATTCAACTCGGCCTGTCCGTCGCCGTAATCACGCTGCTGGTGATTGGCAGCAGCGTCAGTGCGGCCCTCGCGGACAAGAAGCTTCAGCATAAGGAACGCGACCTGCGCCGGGTCAACGCCTTGCTCAGCGAACTGGACCAGGCCCGCGCCTCCCTGCAACAGGTGGCGCACTTTGACGCGTTGACCAGCCTGCTCAATCGGCGCGGTTTCAACCAGATCTTTGCCGAGAAGCTCGACGAGAAAACCAAGGCTCACGGGATGATGGCCGTGGTTTTCCTCGATATCGATCATTTCAAACGCATCAACGACAGCCTCGGGCATGACGCGGGCGACCAGTTGCTCACCGTGCTCGCCGCGCATATCAAAGGCTCGGTGCGCAGCCATGAAGATGTGGTGGCACGCTTCGGTGGCGATGAGTTCTGCATTCTGATCAGCGTCCATCACCGTGACGAAGCACGCCACTTGGCCCAACGCATCATGCAAAAAATGAAAGAACCGATCGAGCTGGCCGGGCGGCGCATGGTGATGACCACCAGCATTGGTATCAGCCTGTTTCCCGATGATGGCCTCACCTGTGAAGAGTTGCTGAAAACCGCCGACCTGGCGCTGTACCAATCCAAGGACACCGGGCGCAACAGCCTGACCTTCTTCAGTTCCAACCTGAAAACCCGTGCCTTCCTCGAACTGCAACTGGAAGAAGAACTGCGCGGTGCCCTGCGCGCACGCAACCAACTGGTGCTGTTCTACCAACCGATCTTCGACATGAAACTGGGCAAGGTCACGCGCCTGGAGGCCCTGGTGCGCTGGCAGCACCCCGTGCATGGCCTGCTCGCCCCGGACCGTTTTATCGGCATCGCCGAAAACAATGGGCTGATTGCCGACCTGGACCACTGGGTATTGCGCCAGGCCTGTCATGACCTGAGCCTGTTGTCTGACCGCGGCTACACCGAATTGACCATGGCCGTGAACTGCTCGGCCCTCAACCTGGCCCGCGACGAACTGGCCGACGAAATCGAAGATGCCCTGCGTTTCAGCGGCATTGCCGCCCACCGCCTGGAACTGGAAGTCACCGAAAACGCGTTGATGGGCAACATCAGCAGCACCCTCGCCCTGTTGCGGCAGATCCGTGCGCTGGGCGTCTCGCTGGCCATCGACGACTTCGGCACCGGGTATTCGTCCCTCGCCTACCTCAAGCGCCTGCCGCTGAACACTTTGAAGATCGATCGCTCATTTATCCAGGACATCCCCAAGTCCACCGCCGACATCGAGATCGTCCAGGCCATTATCGGCATGGCCCACACCCTGCACCTGCAAGTGGTGACCGAAGGCGTGGAAACCCAGGCGCAATTCGAGTTGCTGCTCAAACATGGCTGCGATTACGTCCAGGGTTACCTGTTGAGCCCAGCCGTGTGTGCCGCCGACGTTATCGGTGTCATCCAGGGCATTCAGATGCGTAATCCGTTGTACCCGTTCAGCGTGGCGGGTACCAAGGACCCGCTGGCCCCCAGAAGTCCCTCCCCGGTCCGTATCGGCCCGACTTCGGTGATTCGGCCAATTCGCTGACGCCGAAACTTTGGCATTTCGCCATCATTTGTTTAAAGAAACCCGACAGACGGCCGATTCATCAGAGTCCGGTCACGATTTCCCTTGAAAAAGCAGGGTTAAACCCGAGCGTCCCGGACGAAAACGCACTGCAAAGTCGCGAACTCCCATTCAGTGATGGCTCCTTGAATTCTTCCAGCCATCCGTCCAAGTACATGGCGCCCAATGACTTCCAAAAATAACTCTGCCACCGTGGTCCCCGACGTGTTGCCGACAGCACCTGCGGAAAAATCCCCAGGTTCAAAGTCATTGAGCAGCGCCCGCCCGCTGGCGACCCAGCAGTACTTGTACTTCACCGAAACCAATACCGACCGCATCCTCGACAACCTCGACGGCCTGCGCGACATGGTGTTCCCGCGCCTGCCCCAACAGGAAGGCGACGGCGACCCGCGCAACGAGCAGGAATTTCCCTCGGTGTGCCTGATCGGCCTGGGCCGCTGCGGTTCGAACATCGCGCTGGACGTGGCGGAACTGGTGTACAACGCGCGCAAGTTCTACCTGAACGAATTCAGTAACGAAGACAAGTCAGCCGACAAGGGCTACAGCCCGGCCCAGTGGATTCGCAACAACCTGCGCCTGGGCGGCGGCAAGGCCAGCAAGCCGGTGTTCCTGGTGGAGCCGCTGGTGATGCTGGGCGACTTGGACAAGGACATCGCCGGGCGCATCCGCTTCTCGCGCAAGGGCGAAAAAAGCGGCTTTCTGCGCGACTACAGCAAGATGAAAATCATGGACCTCTCGGAAGTCCACGCCGGTGGCGCCGGTAACGCGCCGATCCTCGGCCAGTACCTGGCCAAGATCATCCTCAACAAGGACACCCAGCGTTTCTCCAGCCCGGACTGGAAGATGATCCACTCGTACCTGATCGACTCCTGCGGCATCAAGGCCAACCAGTCGCGCCTGTACTTCTCGATCTTCAGCGCCGGCGGTGGTACCGGCTCGGGCATGGCCTCGGAGTTCGGCCTGGCCCAGCAGCACTCCTATATGAACAAGACGTTCGACACCAAGCCCGCCGACGAGCACGACAGCAAGAGCGGCCATGCGTTTGTGTTCGAGCCGATCTTCACCAGCGGCATCTGCGTGCTGCCGAATATCTCCGACCACCGCAGCGAAATGTCCGAGGCGCTGCACATCAACGCCGGGCGTTTGCTCTGCAAGTATCTGTCGGAAGAATGGGATTTCTCGTACAACTTCGCCAATGAAGACAGCAGCGAAGCCAGCGTGAAGGGGCGTATCCGGCCGTGGAACGCGATGATGCTGATCTCCAACGACATCATGCGTTACGCCGAAGAAAGCGATGACGGCAATATCCAGAACATTGACGTCAATGCCATGGAAAAACACGCCAACCAATACATCTCACAGCAGATCTTCAACATTCTCACCGCCCAGGCGGTGACCACCGACTACGACCAGAACTACTTCCGTCGCGCCGGTATCGACATTGGCGAGACCATCCGCCTGGATGCCAACGACCTGTTCATGAGCCTGGCCGGCCCGGTGGCGATTGCCTACGCCGAATCCGTCGTCCCGGAAACCCCGGCGCCGTCCAATGACAAGTTCAAGGTGTTCGATAAAGAGCCGCAGCGCCTGAACATCGACGACCTGTTCTTCCGCTCCATCGACCTGCCGCACTTCAACAAGGTCACCCAGGCCATCGAAGGCATCAGCCTGTTGCCGATCGAGTCCAAGCGCTACAAGGCGTCCCTGGAGCAGTACAAGAATTCCGGCTACGACGCGGCGGCGCTGCACGACCTGCACTTCTTCAAGAACTGCTCGTCGGTGGTGTCCATCGTCTCGCTGCCCAAGGACTACAAGCTGTCCTACATGGACCTGAACCGGCTCAAGACCCACCTCAACAGCCTGTTCCCCAACACTACGCTCAAGCGCTATGCCTTGGTGATCGGCGCTTCGGCCAACCTGTCGCTGACCACCCTGATCGCCAAGAGCCCGTGCCTGTCGGATGATTTCCTCACGCTGATCGTGGCGTTTATCAAACGCTGCTTTGCGCGCAATCCGTACCGCTTCGATGAGACGCTGGACAACTCGATCCTGGACTTCATCATCCACGAGGACTTCGACGAAGACCGCATCGACGAGTTGCTCAACGAGTTTGAAAACCCGGCGAAGATCCTCGATACCAACTGGTACGCGATCAAGCCGATGTATGAGAAGAAGTACCGCGAGCTGATAAACGACAAAGAGAAGTTTGTCTCGATCAATGACATTCGCCTGTCACGGGATTGCGTGAAGAAGGCGATCAAGTACCTGCGCGAGATCTACCGTCACCGCATCGGCAAGACCAAGGTGATTTCGTTGAACAACTACACCGGCAAGACATTCTAGGCCGTGGAGGCGGCGCCACTCGGCGCCGCCAACGTGCTACTGGGCCAGGCGCTGGCGCAGGAAGGCCAGGATGGTTTGCTCGTCAGCCGCCTTGGCGGGCCGGGGCATGTGCTGCGGCCAGCCGGCGCCCTTCGCCTGTAGCAGCTTGTTCTGCTCAGCCTCGTCCCAGCGTCGTATTTCCTTGCAGGCCGATTCCCACCAGCCGTGTCGGCACACGTCGTAGTACGGGTGCTCGGGCGCGGAGCTGCCGTAGAGCAAATCACGGCCGACCTTCTTCAAATGCTTGCGCTGGTTGCGCAACTGCCACTTGATCCACACGCGCTGCAGAGGCGATGGCATCGGCTTGAAACGCGGCACATCCAGGCTACGGACGATCAGCTCAGGGCTGAACGCCTCACCGTGCAGGCTGAAAAAATGCGCCTGCATGGCATGGAAGAAGCGCTTGTCGGCGTAAAAGTGATGCACGAACTTGCGCGCCTCGCGCACCGTCTTGCCACGCATCGCGAAAGAAATCGCGACCTGCTCGATGGTGTGGATGTCGAACGACTCGCGGGTCCACTCGTCGATAAAGCCGATCGCCGTTTCGAGCAGCGGTGCGTCACTCGCCCGCACGCCGCACAGGCCGCTGTTGTAGAGCTTGAAACCGTTGCTGGCGCTGATGCCATGGGCCTGTAGGTCACGGCCCAGCTTGAGGTAGTCCGGGCGCTTGCAGACGTAGCTCCAGTCGTACTCGAACTCGTCCATCACATACTGGCCGGGCTCGATCAGTTCGAGTACGCGATGGGGCGATTTGAGAAACAGCGTGTCGGTATCGACGAACAGGGTCTTGTCCGCCAGCGTCAGCCCTTGGGCGATGGCGCAGGCCTTGCGGCGGTGGGTATAGCCGTTATCGCCCTGCCATCGGGTCAAGGTCTGCTCATCCAGTGCGAGGGTTTCGACTGGCCAGCCGGTGTAGTCCTGCGGACGATCCGTCATGACCCGAATGCACAACGACTCGCCCTGCTTGAGCTGCGACAGGGCGGTGAGGATGCTGAACTTGGCCTCGCGTCGATAAACATCCTGTTCACCGTAGACAAGGTAGAGCAGCTGGTGCGGTGCTTTTGGCAAGGGGGGCAGCGTGGACGGCATGACAGGCTCCATGGAACAAGCCGCGAACTTTACCGGAATCCACCGACAAATCCGCAGAGCCCACAGATTTATCTTACAAATTACCCTTGTTTATTCACACCAGGAAACAATTCTCCCACCGGTTCGGCCGGCTCAAAACTGTTCCCATGACGCGCACGTCACCCTGCGCTGTGACCTTTCTCTACGGCAACATGCCATCACGGCGCCAGCGGTTACTCCGCTACACACTTGCGTCGGTGGAAAACACGCACCTTTTTTGTGCAGACATTTCTTACGCTGCCCTTTCCTGGATCAGAATCCACGGCGAAACCACCACGGCCCACAGGCTCGGATCACGCTCAACCAGGTCCAATGCCCGCGTCGCAGACACTTCGCCAAGGCTGCCCGAGGCCAGCCAGGCAGCCACTTTGTCACGGTTGTCCTCTGCCATTCCTTCGGCGGCCTCGATCAAATCCAGGCAGGCATCGACCCACAATAGGGCACCCTTGGCAAAGAACGGCTCAAGCTCCTTCCAGGAAATTTCGGCGGTTTCACCGAGCAGCTTGGCATAGAGGGTGCTAGGTTCTTGCGTCATGGGAGTTCACCTTGGGGAAAAAACGGCGCAATCATAACGTCACGCCCTTGGTAGAAAAACCCAGTTGCAAATGAGGCATCGATAGAAAGTGTCAGAAAAGCCAAGGATTGCCTGAAACTCTGGCATAAGCCCGCCGCAATTCTGTCTTTTTCTTTCATTTAAGCGACACACCCGGGTTTTGCCCCCAGCAGCCAGCTTTTCAAGCGATCAACCGGCGCTCTACACTGTACCGGTACAGTTGCCAGGCCGCTGCCGGGGGGATATCCGAGATATCCGATCCGGTTCTGCAGCTCACAAGGCCGCTAGAACTATAAAAAATACAACAGTAAGAGTGGAGCACTATGAATAAGGCTACTAAGCAGATTTCCAAACTGTTTGCCGCTATGGTCCTGGCTGGGGTTGCCGGCCATTCGTTCGCAGCTGATACCATCAAGATCGGTATCGCCGGGCCTAAGACCGGTCCAGTGACGCAATACGGTGACATGCAGTTCACCGGCGCCAAGCAAGCCATCAAAGACATCAACGCCAAGGGCGGCGTAGACGGCAAGATGCTTGAAGCCAAGGAATACGATGACGCTTGCGATCCTAAACAAGCGGTTGCCGTAGCCAACAAAGTGGTCAACGACGGCGTCAAGTTTGTAATCGGTCACCTCTGCTCCAGCTCCACTCAGCCAGCGTCCGACATCTATGAAGATGAAGGCGTTATCATGATTACCCCAGCCGCCACCAGCCCGGACATCACTGCCCGTGGCTACAAGCTGGTCTTCCGCACCATCGGCCTGGACAGCGCCCAGGGCCCGGCAGCCGGCAACTACATCGCCGACCACGTGAAGCCGAAAGTCGTGGCCGTCCTGCACGACAAGCAGCAATACGGTGAAGGTATCGCCACTGCCGTCAAGCAGACCCTGGAGAAGAAAGGCACCAAGGTTGCCGTCTTCGAAGGCCTGAACGCCGGCGACAAAGACTTCTCCTCGATCATCCAGAAGCTCAAGCAAGCCAACGTCGACTTCGTCTACTACGGCGGCTACCACCCAGAGCTGGGCCTGATCCTGCGCCAAGCCCAGGAAAAAGGCCTGAAAGCCAAGTTCATGGGCCCGGAAGGCGTCGGCAACGATTCCATCTCGCAAATCGCCCAGGGCGCTTCCGAAGGCCTGCTGGTGACCCTGCCGAAGTCGTTCGACTCCGAGCCTGCCAACAAGGCCATCGTTGACGCCATCAAGGCGGACGGCAAGGACCCAAGCGGCCCGTTCGTGTTCCCGGCCTACTCCGCCGTTGAACTGATCGCTGGCGGTATCACTGCCGCGAAGAGCGAAGACACCGCCAAAGTGGCCGCCGCCATCCACGCGGGCACCTTCAAGACCCCGACCGGCGACCTGAGCTTCGACGCCAAGGGCGACCTGAAGGACTTCAAGTTCGTGGTCTACGAATGGCACTTCGGCAAACCTAAAACCGAAGTTTCCCCTCAGTAAGCCAGGCATTACTGGTCCAACAAGCCCACTGTGAGAGCAGTGGGCTTTGTTTTACGAGGTTTATGGGCCTGTCACCCGCGATCCGGGCGCTGGCTCACCTGAAAATCTTAAAACCGTCACCAGCGGTTCGCTGGCAAACGCTTTGTGCAAATGTGCTCATAGAACACAGCGCAGGGCCGGAACATGACTCCACCAGTGAAATGCGTATCGGGTTTTTAGGAGCGCTGTAATGCCTGAGATCTATCATTTTTTCCAACAGCTGGTTAATGGCCTGACCATTGGCAGCACCTATGCCTTGATAGCCATTGGCTACACAATGGTTTACGGCATCATTGGAATGATCAACTTCGCCCATGGCGAGGTGTACATGATTGGTTCCTACGTGGCCTTTATCGCCCTTGCCGGGCTGGCCATGATGGGTATCCACTCCCTGCCGCTGTTGATGACCGCCGCGTTTATCGCGTCAATCGTTGTAACCAGTGCCTATGGCTACAGTATCGAGCGTGTTGCCTACCGTCCCTTGCGTGGCAGCAACCGTTTGATCCCGCTGATTTCCGCCATCGGTATGTCGATTTTCCTACAGAACACCGTATTGCTGTCCCAGGATTCCAAGGATAAATCCATCCCCAACCTGATCCCTGGGAGCATCTCCTTCGGCCCGGGCGGCGCGGAAGAAGTGCTGATTTCCTACATGCAAATCCTGGTCTTCGTCGTCACCCTGGTGGCGATGCTGGGCCTGACCCTGTTCATCTCCCGCTCCCGTCTGGGACGTGCCTGCCGGGCGTGTGCCGAAGACATCAAGATGGCCAACCTGCTGGGCATCAACACCAACAACATCATCGCCCTGACCTTCGTGATCGGTGCGGCACTGGCCGCCGTCGCGGCGGTGCTGCTGAGCATGCAGTACGGCGTAATCAACCCCAACGCCGGTTTCCTGGTGGGCCTCAAGGCCTTTACCGCAGCGGTCCTGGGCGGCATCGGCAGTATCCCGGGCGCGATGCTCGGTGGCCTGGTGCTGGGTGTGGCCGAAGCGTTCGGTGCCGATATCTTCGGCGACCAATACAAGGACGTCGTGGCGTTCGGCCTGTTGGTTCTGGTGCTGTTGTTCCGTCCGACCGGCATCCTTGGCCGTCCGGAGGTTGAGAAAGTATGAGCAGATATCTTAAATCGGCGTTTTTCAGCGCCTTGCTGGTCTGGGCCGTGGCCTTTCCGGTTCTCGGCCTCAAGCTGAGCATTGTCGGCATCAACCTGGAAGTGCATGGCACCGGTCCCGTGACCCTGACCATCATTGCCCTGTGCTCGGTGCTGATGTTCCTGCGCGTGCTGTTCACCCAGCAGGTCGGTGCCTTGTTCAAGGGCAACCGTGGTCCGCTGGTGTCGCCCAAGGTCAGCCAATTCCTGACCCTGCCGCGCACCCAGCGCTACATCATCATCGGCCTGATCGTGGCCGCGCTGATCTGGCCGTTCTTCGGCTCGCGCGGCGCGGTCGACATCGCCACCCTGATCCTGATCTACGTGTTGCTGGGCCTGGGCCTGAACATCGTGGTGGGCCTCGCCGGCCTGCTCGACCTCGGTTATGTGGGGTTCTACGCCGTGGGTGCCTACACCTACGCGCTGCTCTCGCACTACCTGGGCTGGAGCTTCTGGATCTGCCTGCCTCTGGCGGGCATGGCGGCGGCCACGTTCGGCTTCCTGCTGGGCTTCCCGGTGCTGCGCCTGCGCGGTGACTACCTGGCCATCGTGACCCTGGGCTTCGGTGAAATCATCCGGCTGTTCCTGCGCAACCTCACCGATATCACCGGCGGCCCCAACGGCATCAGCAGCATTCCCAAGCCGACCTTCTTCGGGCTGTCGTTCGACCGCAGCGCCGCCGAAGGCATGCAGACCTTCCACGAGTACTTCGGGATCGACTACAACCCGGTGAGCAAAGTGGTGTTCCTGTACCTGGTGGCGCTGTTGCTGGCACTGGCCGCCCTGTTCGTGATAAATCGCCTGCTGCGCATGCCGATCGGCCGTGCGTGGGAAGCGCTGCGCGAAGATGAGATCGCCTGCCGGGCCCTGGGCCTGAACCCGACCATCATCAAGCTCTCCGCGTTCACCCTGGGTGCTGCATTCGCCGGTTTTGCCGGCAGCTTCTTCGCCGCGCGCCAAGGCCTGGTGACCCCGGAGTCGTTCACCTTTATCGAGTCGGCGATCATCCTCGCCATCGTGGTACTGGGTGGCATGGGCTCGCAGCTGGGCGTGATCCTGGCAGCAATCGTGATGATCCTGCTGCCAGAAATGATGCGTGAGTTCAGCGAATACCGCATGTTGATGTTCGGCGCCATGATGGTGCTGATGATGATCTGGCGCCCTCAAGGCCTGCTGCCCATGCAACGTCCACACATGGAGCTGCGCAAATGAGCCGCGAGATCCTGAAAGTCGAAAATCTGAGCATGCGCTTCGGCGGTTTGCTGGCGGTCAACGGCGTGGCCCTGACCGTGAAAGAGAAACAGGTGGTTGCCTTGATCGGCCCCAACGGCGCCGGCAAGACCACGGTGTTCAACTGCCTCACCGGTTTCTACAAGCCGAGCGGTGGCAGCATCCTGCTGGACGGCCAGCCGATCCAGGGCCTGGCCGGCCACGAGATCGCCCGCAAAGGCGTGGTGCGCACCTTCCAGAACGTGCGGCTGTTCAAGGACATGACGGCGGTCGAGAACCTGCTGATCGCCCAGCACCGTCACTTGAACACCAACTTCCTGGCGGGCCTGTTCAAGACCCCGGCGTTCCGCAAGAGCGAGCGCGAAGCCATGGAGTTCGCCGCGTACTGGCTGGACAAGGTCAACCTCACCGAGTTTGCCAACCGTCCGGCCGGCACCCTGGCCTACGGCCAGCAACGCCGCCTGGAAATCGCCCGCTGCATGATGACCCGCCCGCGGATCCTCATGCTCGACGAACCGGCCGCCGGCCTGAACCCCAAGGAAACCGAAGACCTCAAGGCGCTGATCAGCGTGTTGCGTGAGGAACACAACGTCACCGTGCTGTTGATCGAACACGACATGAAACTGGTCATGAGCATTTCCGACCACATCGTGGTAATCAACCAGGGCACGCCGCTGGCTGACGGGACGCCGGAGCAGATCCGCGACAATCCTGAAGTGATCAAAGCCTATTTGGGGGAAGCGTAAAATGCTGCAATTCGAAAACGTTTCCACTTTCTACGGCAAGATCCAGGCCCTGCACAGCGTCAACGTGGAAGTGCGCCAAGGCGAGATCGTCACGCTGATCGGCGCCAACGGCGCGGGCAAGTCCACCTTGCTGATGACCCTGTGCGGTTCGCCCCAGGCCCACAGCGGCAGCATCCGCTACATGGGTGAAGAGCTGGTGGGCCTGCAATCGTCGCAGATCATGCGCAAAAGCATTGCCGTGGTGCCGGAAGGCCGTCGGGTGTTTTCCCGCCTGACCGTGGAAGAGAACCTCGCCATGGGTGGGTTCTTTACCGACAAGGGTGACTTCCAGGAGCAGATGGACAAGGTGCTGCACCTGTTCCCACGGCTCAAGGAGCGCTTCAGCCAGCGCGGCGGCACCATGTCCGGCGGCGAGCAGCAAATGCTCGCCATCGGCCGCGCGTTGATGAGCAAGCCCAAGCTGTTGTTGTTGGACGAACCTTCACTGGGCCTGGCACCGATCATCATCCAGCAGATCTTCGACATCATCGAACAGCTGCGCAAGGACGGTGTGACGGTGTTCCTCGTGGAGCAGAACGCCAACCAGGCGCTGAAAATCGCCGACCGCGCCTATGTCCTGGAAAACGGCCGGGTGGTGATGGAAGGCTCGGGCGAGCAATTGCTGACGGATCCGAAGGTGCGTGAGGCGTACCTCGGCGGCTAAGAGAAGGTTGCTGTAGGAACCGGCTCTAAAATGTGGGAGCGGGCTTGCTCGCGAATGCGGTGGATCAGCCAAGTATCTGTTGGCTGAC
>NZ_JANLGL010000155.1:0-14181 GCF_024655625.1 Pseudomonas sp. 18.1.10 | reverse complement strand
AAACACATTCAGTGCCTGACACACCGCATTCGCGAGCAAGCCCGCTCCCACATTTGGTTTTGCGTTAAATCAGAACCTGCGTGTGCAAACTATGGTCGAATAGCCATTGCAGCCTAGGCGCACACCCGTGCGCAGTGCATTCAGGGAGCTACACACATGAAACGTTTTGCCTTGGCGATCATCTGCGGCGTATTGGCCACTTCGGCCGTGGCCGCGCCAAAAGACTGTGAAGAGCTCAGGAAAGAGATCGAAGTCAAGATCCAGGCGAACGCCGTGCCGTCCTACACCTTGGAGATCGTGACCAAGGAAGAAGCCGACAAGCACGATGTAGCCATGGTCGTCGGCAGCTGTGAGAACAGCACCAAGGCCATCATCTACCAGAAGAACAACGACTGAATCAGATGCAGTTGACGCTGCGCTCCTCTGCCAACAACTGACGCGCCGCGTTGTAGAGCCGGATATTCGGCGTGAAGCCCAGCGAACGGCCTTCCAGGACATAGCGCTGGCCCGCCTGGAAGTGGTCGTACTGCAGCGTCATGAAGCAGATGCGTTCGGTGGTCTGCCCCAGGCCGCCGAAGCCGCTGCCCGTTGGCACTTCAAAATCAAAGCGCACCATCAACTCGTGGCTGCCGGGCGGCATCTGGAAGAATCGACCGTCTTCGAGGTTCTTGCCGTCCAGGCGCTGGGCCATTACCAGTTTGGCGTTGGGTGTCGGAGTGGCGAAATCGACCCAGGCCTGCTGCGGATCGACCGCGGGCAACGGCGTCAAAGCGCATGCGCTGAGAAACAGGACGGTGATGGCAAGCAAGAGCTGGCGCATGGCGTGTACTCAATGGAAGAAAAGAAATGGGCCTGACGCAGCAGGCTCCCTTGAGTATAAACACCCCATGGCGTGGAAAAGTCCCAGGAGCAATCGGTACATGGTCAGGCGTTTTTCCCCCGGGTTGATGGTGGTACTGCTCAGCGGCTGCTCAAGCATCAGTTATTACGGGCAGTTGGCCAGCGGCCAGTGGCAATTGTTGCGGGCCCGCGAGCCGGTTGCCCAGGTCATCGCCGACCCCGCGCAGCCACCGCTGCTGCGTGAGCATCTGGCGCAATCCCAGAAGGCGCGCACGTTTGCCAGTGAGCACCTGCATTTGCCTGACAACCAGAGTTACCGGCTGTACGCCGATATTGGCCGGCCTTATGTGGTCTGGAATGTTTTCGCCACGACAGAATTTTCGCTCTCGCCGGAAACCCACTGCTTTCCGATCGCCGGTTGTGTGGCCTATCGCGGCTATTACAACCAGGGCGCGGCGCGGGGTGAGGCGGCATTGTTGCGCCTGCGGGGCATGGACGTGTCGATTGGCGGCGTCGAGGCCTATTCCACCCTGGGTTGGTTCAACGACCCAATCCTCAACTCGATGATGAGCTGGGGTGATGAGCGCCTGGCCACGCTGATTTTTCATGAGCTGGCGCACCAGCGGTTTTATGTGCAGGACGACACCGAATTCAATGAGTCATTCGCCAATTTCGTCGAGCAGGAAGGCACGCGGCAATGGCGTGTCGCGCGTGGGTTGGCGCCGGCCAGCGTGTCGGCTTCCAAGCAGCGCGATCAGTTTATCCAGTTGATCCTCGATACCCGTCAGCGCCTGGAGAAAGTCTATGCCCAACCTTTGGCGGCCGATGCGATGCGCGCGGCCAAGGCGGCAGAGTTCGAGCGTTTGCGCAGGGATTATCGGCAGATGCGTGATAGCCAGTGGGCGGGCGACAAGCGTTATGACGCGTGGATCAACTTGCCGATGAACAATGCGCGGTTATTGCCGTTTGGGTTGTATGACCAGTGGGTGCCGGCGTTTGCGGCGTTGTTTCGGCAGGAAGGCGGGGATTGGCTGAAGTTCTATGCGGCGGTGGAGAAGATGGGTGGGTTGCCGGTGGAGCAGCGTAAGGTGGCGTTGAGGCAGTTGGAGAGCGGTGGCCGTTAGGGCCCCATCGCGGGCAAGCCCGCTCCCACATTTTGATTTGTGAATACCTTTAAATGTGGGTGCTGGCTTGCCTGCGATAGCGGTCTCAAGGCTGCCGCAAAAACGCCTGATGCATCTCGGCCAACGTCTCAAAATGCCAAGTCGGCGCCTCGGCATTCAGTTCTTCAAAACTGCCAAACCCATACCCCACCGCCGCCGAATCCAGGCCATTGCTGCGGGCGCCGATCAGGTCGTGCTTGCGGTCGCCGATCATCAGGGTGGTCGCCGGGTCCAGGCCCTCTTCGCGCATCAGATGGGCAATCAGCTCGACCTTGTTGGTGCGCGTACCGTCCAGCTCGCTGCCGTAGATCACCTTGAAGTGCTTGGCAAAATCGAAATGCCTGGCGATCTCGCGGGCAAATTCCCACGGCTTGGAGGTGGCGACATACAGCTGACGGCCTTGGCTGTTCAGCTCTTCCAGCAGCGGCAGCACGCCGTCGAACACGCGGTTTTCATACAGCCCGGTGACCTTGAAGCGCTCGCGGTAGAAATTCACCGCTTCCCAGGCCTTGGCTTCGTCGAACCCGTAGAACTGCATGAACGCTTGCAGCAACGGAGGGCCGATAAAGTGTTCAAGCTTGGTCAGGTCCGGCTCGTCGATGCCGAGTTTGGCGAGGGCGTACTGGATCGAGCGGGTGATGCCCTCACGCGGGTCGGTCAGGGTGCCGTCCAGGTCGAAGAGGACGGTGGGGTAATGCAGGGTCATTGATCGAATCCTTCAGCCAGGTGCAGGTCTTTGAGCTTTACGTAGTTCGCCGCACTGTAGGTGAAAAACGCGCGTTCTTTGTCAGTCAGTGGACGAATTTGTTTAACCGGGCTGCCGACATACAAAAAGCCGCTTTCAAGTTTCTTGCCCGGCGGCACCAGGCTGCCGGCGCCGATGATTACCTCATCTTCCACCAACGCACCGTCCATCACGATGCTGCCCATGCCGATCAGGATGCGGTTGCCCACTGTGCAACCATGCAGCATGACCTTGTGGGCGATGGTTACGTCGTCGCCGATCAGCAGTGGGAAACCGTCCGGGTTGAACGGCCCGGCATGGGTGATGTGCAGCACGCAGCCATCCTGCACGCTGGTGCGTGCGCCGATGCGGATGCGGTGCATGTCGCCGCGAATCACGGTCAGCGGCCAGACGGAGCTGTCGGTGCCGATTTCGACATCGCCGATCACCACCGCCGAAATATCGACAAAAGCCCCGGCGCCGAGGGTTGGCGTGTGGTTCTGATAGGTGCGAAGGGTCACGATAGCCTCTCTCTGTTGTGCTGATAGCTGCGGTGGGCGTTGATTGTAATTAAGATGGCCCCATCTTTGTTCTTACATGTCTCCAGCCAAGGTACCCACCGTGAGCGCGAACAACCCTCTTCTGCAGTCCTACGACCTGCCGCCGTTCTCGGCGATCCGTGCCGAGCACGTGCAACCGGCCATCGAACAGATCCTCGCCGACAACCGCGTCGCCATCGAAGGCATCCTGCAAAGCCAGGGGAAAAATCCGACGTGGGCCGGCCTGGTCCTGGCCATGGACGAACTGAACGACCGCCTGGGCGCCGCCTGGAGCCCGGTCAGCCACCTCAACGCCGTGTGCAACAGCGCCGAATTGCGTGAGGCCTATGAAAGCTGCCTGCCGGCGTTGAGCGCCTACTCCACCGAAATGGGCCAGAACCGTGAACTGTTCCAGGCCTTTGAAGCCCTGGCCAACAGCCCGGAAGCCGCCGGTTTCGACGTGGCGCAAAAAACCATCCTGGAACACGCCCTGCGCGACTTCCGCCTGTCGGGTATCGACTTGCCGCCCGAGCAGCAAAAACGCTACGCCGAAGTGCAGAGCAAACTGTCCGAGCTGGGCAGCAAGTTCTCCAACCAGTTGCTGGATGCGACCCAAGCCTGGACCAAGCACGTTACCGACGAAGCCACCCTCGCCGGCCTGACTGACTCGGCCAAGGCGCAGATGGCCGCCGCTGCCCAATCCAAAGACTTGGATGGCTGGCTGATTACCCTGGAATTTCCGAGCTACTACGCGGTAATGACCTACGCCCACGACCGCGCCCTGCGTGAAGAAGTCTACGCGGCCTACTGCACCCGCGCGTCGGACCAAGGCCCGAATGCCGGTCAGAACGATAACGGCCCGGTGATGGAACAGATCCTCGACCTGCGTCAGGAACTGGCCAAGCTGCTGGGCTACGCGTCCTTCTCCGAGCTGAGCCTGGCCACCAAGATGGCCGAGTCCAGCGACCAGGTGCTGAGCTTCCTGCGCGACCTGGCCAAGCGCAGCAAGCCGTTCGCCGCCCAGGACCTGCAACAGCTCAAGGCTTACGCGGCCGAACAAGGCTGCGCCGACCTGCAAAGCTGGGACAGCGGTTTCTACGGCGAAAAACTCCGCGAGCAGCGCTACAGCGTGTCCCAGGAAGCCCTGCGCGCCTACTTCCCCATCGACAAAGTGCTCGGCGGCCTGTTTGCCATCGTGCAACGCCTGTACGGCATCGAGATCGCCGAGCTGAAAGGCTTCGACACCTGGCACCCGGATGTGCGCCTGTTTGAAATCAAGGAAAACGGCCAGCACGTCGGCCGCTTCTTCTTTGACCTGTACGCCCGCGCCAACAAGCGTGGCGGTGCCTGGATGGACGGCGCGCGCGACCGCCGCCGCACCATCGACGGTGTACTGCAAAGCCCGGTGGCCAACCTGGTGTGCAACTTCACCCCGGCCGACAGCGGCAAGCCTGCCCTGCTGACCCACGACGAAGTGACGACGCTGTTCCACGAATTCGGCCACGGCCTGCACCACCTGCTGACCCGCGTTGAGCACGCCGGCGTGTCCGGCATCAACGGCGTGGCCTGGGATGCGGTGGAGTTGCCGAGCCAGTTCATGGAGAACTGGTGCTGGGAGCCGGAAGGCCTGGCGCTGATCTCCGGTCACTATGAAACCTTTGAGCCGCTGCCCCAGGACCTGCTGGAAAAAATGCTCGCGGCGAAAAATTTCCAGTCCGGCCTGATGATGGTGCGCCAGTTGGAATTCTCGCTGTTCGACTTTGAACTGCACGCCACCCACGGCGATGGCCGCAGCGTGGCCCAGGTGCTGGAAGGCGTGCGCGATGAGGTCTCGGTGATGCGTCCGCCGGCCTACAACCGTTTTCCCAACAGCTTTGCGCACATTTTCGCCGGCGGTTATGCGGCGGGGTACTACAGCTACAAGTGGGCCGAAGTGCTGTCGGCCGATGCCTTCTCCAAGTTTGAAGAAGAAGGCGTACTGAATGCCGAGACCGGCCGCGCCTTCCGCGAGGCGATCCTGGCCCGTGGCGGTTCCCAGGAACCGATGGTGTTGTTCGTCGATTTCCGCGGACGTGCGCCGTCGATTGACGCACTCTTGCGCCACAGCGGCCTGAGTGAGGACGCGGCAGCATGAGTGAAGGGCCTGTGATCACCAAAAAGCAATTTATCGCCGGGGCGGTCTGCCCGGCGTGCAGCGAGCCGGACAAGTTGAAGATGTGGACCGAAGACAGCGTGCCGCACCGTGAATGTGTGGCGTGCGGTTATACCGACACATTGAATGACCAAGGTCTGTCGGTGCCCAAGGAATTGGGCACGCGGGTCAACACCTCGGCGTTGAAGGCACCGGCTGACCCGAAGGTGCAGGCGGTGCAGTTCTTCCCTAACCCCAAGCTGAAAAAAGACTGACGCCCGTTTAGGGTTTTACCGTCAGTCCAGCGTCGGTCTTTGGCTCGGCACGGCTTGTTCCCGCCGTGTTGAGCCAACTGTTCATCGAGCACAGTGCAAACGCACTGGTGCTGCAATCGCCATTCGCCAAGGCTGTACGCAACTTGTCGATATCGGCCTTCATCATGTAGCGAACGCCGTCCTTGAAGCCGTTACTGGTGCCAAACCCGCCCAGGGTCATCTCGTTCAGCGCATCCTCCTTGCTCCATCCCTGCACCACCACGCGATACATCGCCGCCATCAGGCCGGTGCGGTCGGAGCCGTGTTTGCAGTGCATCAGCACCGGGCCGTTGGCTTCGGCTTCCTTGATTGCCCTGAGTGCCGCCAGCACGTCGGAATCATCCACATGGTTGGTGCGATAACTCAGCTGAACTTGACGGATGCCGGGGGCTTTCAGCCAGTTGGCGTCTGACTCCGGCAGGAAGTTGATTACGGTGCCGATCTTCAGTTGTTCCAGCAGCGGCACCGCGCCGCTGTCGGGTAAAGCGCTGCGATACAGGGTGGGCGTCATCTGGTGCAAGTTGTATTGGCTGCCCACGGGCTGGGCCCATTCGGCTGAACGAATGGAGCTGGGTTCGTCGGCCTGGGCAGGAGCGAGGGTGAACAAGGCCGCGAGCGCGAGGCCAAGAGCCGACAGCCATTGATGCTTGAACATGGGTGACGTTAACCGGACATGAGGGGTGGGGAATGGTCCTCAGATTGGTTTACGGGGGGTCAACGGGGTGTGAGGCGGTCGTCAAAGATTTGTGAATCCTCAGTCTTTAGTCGCTGAAACGATTCCTCTCGATCCTTAGGCTGCTATCATTTGTAACTATTGTTTGCCAAAAAAACATAAGCCGCCCCCAGAAGCGACTGAAAAACCCGTGACCACATGATGAGGTGCACCCATGTCTGATCAAGATCAAGACAACCCCCGGCGTGACTTTCTGCGCAAATCCTTGACCTTGATCCCGGTGGTCACGGTTGCCAGTACTGGCCTTGGCGGCTCGCTGCTGATGGCCACGCCCGAGCCGGCCCAGGCCGCTCCAGCCAAGCCTGCGGCCAGCGAAAAAGCCTACGAGCCAAGCTACTTCACGGCCGAAGAGTGGGCGTTTATCAACGCCGCCGTGGCGCAGTTGATTCCTGCTGATGCCCAAGGCCCTGGCGCCCTGGAAGCCGGCGCACCGGAATATATCGACCGCCAGATGAACACGCCGTACGCCAGCGGCGCCCTGTGGTTCATGCAAGGTCCGTTCAACGCCGATGCGCCGCCCGAGATGGGCTGGCAGAGCAAACTGGTGCCCAAGGACATCTATCGCCTGGGTATCGCCGCAACGGATGCATGGTCGAAAGCGTTCAACGGTAAAGCTTTTGCTGCGCAAGATAGCGCTACCCGAGACGATATGTTGCGTCGCCTGGAGGCGGGTGGCAGTGAAGTGGCCGCGCATTTCGACGCGGTGCCGCCGAAGATTTTCTTCAACCTGCTGCTGCAAAACACCAAGGAAGGGTTCTTCTGCGACCCGATCCACGGTGGCAACAAAGGCATGGTCGGCTGGACCATGATCGGCTTCCCCGGCGCCCGCGCCGATTTCATGGACTGGGTTGAACGCAACGAGCAATACCCCTTCCCGGCAGTTTCCATCCGCGGCGAGAGGGCATAAACGTGGCGACCATCATGAAGAAAGTGGATGCGGTGATTGTCGGTTTCGGCTGGACCGGCGCGATCATGGCCAAGGAACTGACGGAAGCAGGCCTCAACGTGGTAGCGCTGGAGCGCGGCCCGATGCAGGACACTTACCCGGACGGCAACTATCCCCAGGTCATCGACGAACTGACCTACAGCGTGCGTAAAAAACTCTTCCAGGACATCTCCAAGGAGACGGTGACCATTCGCCATAGCGTGAATGACGTCGCCCTGCCCAACCGTCAGCTGGGTGCGTTTCTGCCGGGCAATGGCGTCGGTGGTGCGGGCCTGCACTGGTCAGGCGTGCACTTTCGTGTCGATCCGATCGAGCTGCGCATGCGTAGCCATTATGAAGAGCGCTACGGCAAGAACTTCATTCCCAAGGACATGACCATCCAGGACTTCGGCGTCAGTTACGAAGAGCTGGAACCGTTTTTTGACTACGCGGAAAAAGTCTTCGGCACCTCCGGCCAGGCTTGGACCGTGAAGGGGCAGTTGGTGGGCGAAGGCCGTGGCGGTAACCCGTATGCGCCGGATCGCTCCAACCCGTTCCCATTGGAATCGCAGAAAAACACCGTCTCCGCACAGCTGTTTCAGAAAGCCGCTGCCGAGGTCGGTTACAAACCCTACAACCTGCCGTCGGCCAATACCTCGGGGCCGTACACCAACCCCTATGGCGCGCAGATGGGCCCGTGCAACTTCTGCGGTTTTTGCAGCGGTTACGTGTGCTACATGTATTCCAAGGCTTCGCCGAACGTGAACATCCTGCCGGCGCTGCGCCAGGTGCCGAACTTCGAGTTGCGGCCCAATTCCCACGTGCTCAAGGTCAATCTCGACAGCACCAAGAGCAAAGCCACCGGCGTGACGTACATCGACGCCCAGGGTCGCGAATGCGAGCAGCCGGCCGACCTGGTGATTCTCGGCGCGTTCCAGTTCCACAACGTGCGCCTGATGCTGCTGTCGGGCATCGGCAAGCCTTACGATCCGATCACCAACGAGGGCGTGGTGGGCCGCAACTTTGCCTACCAGAACATGGCCACCATCAAGGCGTTCTTCGATAAGGACACCCACACCAACAACTTCATCGGTGCCGGCGGCAATGGCGTGGCCATCGACGACTTCAACGCCGACAACTTCGACCACGGGCCCCATGGCTTTGTGGGCGGCTCGCCGATGTGGGTCAACCAGGCCGGCAGCCGGCCGATTGCCGGGACGTCCAACCCCCCGGGTACACCGGCCTGGGGCAGCGCATGGAAACGCGCGACCGCCGATTATTACACCCACCAGGTGTCGATGGACGCTCACGGTGCGCATCAATCCTACCGGGGCAACTACCTGGATCTGGACCCGGTGTACCGCGATGCCTACGGTCAGCCGTTGCTGCGGATGACGTTCGACTGGCAGGAAAACGACATCAAGATGAACCGCTTCATGGTCGAGAAAATGGGCAAGGTCGCCGAGGCGATGAACCCCAAGGCCATTGCCGTGCTTGGCAAAAAGGTCGGTGAGCACTTCAACACCGCGTCGTACCAGACCACCCACCTCAACGGTGGCGCGATCATGGGCACCGATCCCAAGACCAGTGCGTTGAACCGTTACCTGCAATGCTGGGATGTACACAACGTGTTTGTCCCTGGCGCGTCCGCTTTCCCACAAGGCTTGGGCTACAACCCTACCGGTCTGGTGGCGGCGCTGACCTATTGGTCGGCCCGCGCGATCCGCGAGCAATACCTGAAAAACCCCGGCCCACTGGTTCAGGCATAAGGAGCGATGACCATGAAAGCATTTGTTATCGCCTCTCTGGCGCTGTTCAGCAGCTGCTCTGTCAGCGCTGCCGAAACCGACCTGGTCAAGCAAGGCGAATACCTGGCCCGCGCCGGTGACTGCGTGGCCTGCCACACCGCCAAGGGTGGCAAACCGTTCGCCGGCGGCCTGCCGATGGAAACGCCGATTGGCGTGATCTATTCCACCAACATCACCCCGGACAAGAGCGGCCTGGGCGACTACAGCTTCGAAGACTTCGACAAGGCCGTGCGCCATGGCGTCGCCAAGAGCGGTAGTACGCTTTACCCGGCCATGCCCTATCCGTCTTACGCGCGCGTCAGCGATAGCGATATGCAGGCGTTGTACGCGTACTTCATGAAAGGCGTGGAGCCGGTTGCCCAGGACAACAAGGCCAGTGATATTCCATGGCCGTTGAGCATGCGCTGGCCGTTGGCCGCGTGGCGCTGGATGTTTGCGCCTGAGGTGGCGAATCCGCAACCCGCTGCGCAAGCCGATCCGGTGATTAGCCGTGGCGCGTACTTGGTGGAAGGGCTCGGCCACTGCGGCGCATGCCACACACCGCGGGCCCTGACCATGCAGGAAAAAGCCCTGAGTGCCAGCGAGGGCAGCGCGTTCCTCTCTGGCAGTGCGCCGCTGGAAGGCTGGATCGCCAAAAGCCTGCGCGGCGACCACAAGGACGGCCTCGGCAGCTGGAGCGAGGCGCAACTGGTGCAGTTCCTCAAGACCGGCCGCAGCGACCGTAGCGCGGTGTTTGGCGGCATGAGCGATGTAGTCGTCCACAGCATGCAGTACATGTCGGAAAATGACCTGACGGCTATCGCCCGTTACCTCAAAAGCCTGCCGGCGGTAGATCCCAAGGATCAGCCGCACCAGTACGACAAGCAGGTCGCCGAGGCCCTGTGGAAAGGCGACGACAGCCAGCGCGGCGCCTCGGTGTACATCGACAACTGCGCCGCTTGCCACCGCACCGACGGCCATGGCTATACCCGGGTATTCCCGGCCCTGGCCGGCAACCCGGTGTTGCAGACGGCGGATGCCACCTCGTTGATAAACATTGTGTTGAACGGCGGCACCTTGCCGGCCACCCACGCGGCGCCGTCCACCTTCACCATGCCGGCGTTCGCCTGGCGCTTGTCGGACCAGGAGGTGGCGGATGTCGTCAGCTTTATCCGTGGCAGTTGGGGCAACCAAGGCGCACCGGTAAAAGCCGGCGACGTGGCGGACTTGCGCGAAAAGCACTGATCGTTCCCTGACCGCCAAACGGCACTGGTCAGAAACCTCGCGCCTCGATACTGTATATAAAAACAGTATCGAGGCGTTTTTATGTCTACTCCGCTGCCGCCCCGTGGCCGGGGCACGGCCACCAACCTGCATAACCGCTTTGCGCCCACCGTCAGCGTGGCCGAGGACGACGGCTGGTATCAGGAAGTGCCGCCGACCCAGGGCACCGAAGTGCGTATCGAAACGGCCAAGACCATCATCACCCGCAACAATTCGCCGGACTTGCCGTTTGATCGCTCGATCAACTCTTATCGCGGCTGCGAGCACGGCTGCATCTACTGCTATGCGCGGCCCAGCCATGCCTATTGGGATATGTCGCCGGGGCTGGATTTCGAGACCAGGCTGATCGCCAAGAGCAACGCCGCCGATGTGCTGGAGCAGCAACTGTCGAAGCCGGGTTATGTGTGTGCGCCGATCAACCTGGGCTCCAATACCGACCCGTACCAGCCTATCGAGCGCGAGTACCGCATCACCCGGCAAACCCTGGAGGTGCTGCTGCGTTACCGGCACCCGGTGACCATCATCACCAAGGGCTCGCTGATCCTGCGCGATCTCGACCTGCTTACCGAGTTGGCCAGGCAACGGCTGGTGGCCGTGATGATTAGCCTCACCAGCCTGGATGACGAACTCAAGCGCATCCTGGAACCGCGCACGGCGGCGCCCAAGGCACGGTTGCGGGCGATTCGGGTGATGCGCGAGGCGGGCATCCCGGTGGGCGTGTTGTGCTCGCCGATGATCCCGATGATCAACGACAGCGAACTGGAAAGCCTGCTCAGCGAGGCCCACGCGGCCGGCGCGCAAAGTGCGGCGTACATGATGTTGCGCCTGCCGCTGGAGGTGGCGCCGTTGTTCGAGGAGTGGCTGGCGGCGCATTACCCGCAGCGCGCGGCCCATGTGATGAGCCTGGTGCGCCAGGTACGGGGTGGTGAGGTGTATGACAGCCGCTTCGGCGTGCGCATGCGCGGCGAGGGGCCTTTTGCCGATCTGCTGGCCCAGCGTTTCAGCAAGGCGATCAAACGCCTGGGGCTCAACCGGCGGGAAGGGTTTAATCTGGATTGCACGGCGTTCTGTCCGCCAGGCAGGCAGATGGCGTTGTTGTAGACTGTTGAGGAAAGGTGCACTTTCTTTGTAGGAATAGTCTCACTTTGACATCACTGAAACCCGCGATCTAGAGCGGTTCATTCAGTTTGAGTTAAGTTTCGGCGGCTACCTTGTCCAGCGAGTGACTGATGAGTCGGCGGCCTGTTTTGTGGCGTTTGCAACGATTGCACGGGCCAGGCGTCGAACGCACTTGAGCACTCCCCTGCATTAACCAAGAGGATGAATCATGAGTGATAAGGATAAACAGCCGTTGGCTGCGTCGGCTTCAGCCCCTGAGGTGGCGGAAACCGCCGATGCAGCGCTAAAGCATATCGTTGACGGCTTTTTGCATTTCCATCACGACGTCTTCCCCCAGCAGGAAGAACTCTTCAAGAAACTCGCCACGGCCCAGAGCCCACGGGCGATGTTCATTACCTGCGCCGATTCGCGCATCGTCCCCGAATTGATAACCCAGAGTTCGCCGGGCGACCTGTTCGTGACCCGTAACGTCGGCAACGTGGTGCCGCCCTACGGCCAGATGAACGGCGGCGTTTCCACGGCCATCGAGTACGCGGTACTCGCCCTGGGCGTGCAGCACATCATTGTCTGTGGGCATTCCGATTGTGGTGCGATGCGTGCGGTGCTCAACCCCGACAGCCTGGAGAAGATGCCGACGGTCAAGGCCTGGCTGCGGCATGCCGAGGTCGCCAAGACCATGGTTCATGACAACTGCGACTGCGCCAATGAAAGCGAAAGCATGAAGGTGCTGACCGAAGAAAACGTCATCGCCCAGTTGCAACACTTGCGCACCCACCCTTCCGTGGCTTCGCGCATGGCCAATGGTCATTTGTTTATCCATGGTTGGATCTACAACATCGAGACCAGCGAAATCCGCGCCTACGATGCCGATCAGTCCACGTTCAGACCCTTGAACGGCGAAGGGCCAATCCCTTGCGCGACGCCTAAAGCGCGCTTCTAAAACACTTCCCTGCCGGGTAATGCGGTGGCTGCCATGGATGCAGCCAGGTATTACCGCGCCCGGCGAATGCCTCGGGAGAGTCATCATGCGTGCTGCTCAATTGAAAGCTGTATTGCCACGGGAGTTGCTCGCCTCGGTGGTTGTGTTCCTGGTCGCCCTGCCCTTGTGCATGGGCATTGCGATTGCGTCCGGCATGCCGCCGGCCAAGGGGTTGATTACCGGGATCATCGGTGGCCTGGTCGTCGGATGGCTGGCGGGTTCGCCGCTGCAAGTCAGTGGTCCGGCGGCGGGCTTGGCGGTGTTGGTGTTTGAGTTGGTACGCCAACACGGAATGATGATGCTGGGGCCGATCCTGCTGCTGGCGGGCTTCCTGCAACTGGTGGCCGGGCGCTTGCGCCTGGGTTGTTGGTTCCGAGTGACGGCGCCAGCGGTGGTGTATGGCATGTTGGCAGGCATCGGTGTGCTGATTGTGTTGTCGCAGATCCATGTGATGCTCGACGGTGTGCCCAAGCCTTCGGGGTTGGATAACCTGGCGGGGTTCCCGGCCGCCGTGGCGCAAGCGATTCCGGGCCTTGGCTGGCAGGCGGGTTTGCTCGGGCTATCGACGATGCTGGTGATGTACCTGTGGGACAAGTTGCGTCCGCAAACCCTGCGCTTCGTGCCCGGCGCTTTATTGGGCGTGGGCCTGACCACCGTCGTCAGCCTGATGCTGGCGTTGCAGGTCAAGCGTGTGGAGGTCCCGGAAAACCTCGCGGACGCCATCGACTGGCTACGCCCCAGCGACCTCTTGAACCTGGCCGATCCGCAACTGTTGATCGCGGCATTTGCCGTGGCCTTTATCGCCAGCGCCGAGACCTTGCTCTCTGCCGCTGCGGTTGACCGTATGCACAACGGCCAGCGTTCGGATTTCGACAAGGAATTGTCCGCTCAAGGTGTCGGCAACATGTTGTGCGGCCTGGTCGGTGCCCTGCCGATGACCGGCGTGATCGTGCGCAGCTCCGCCAATGTTCAGGCCGGTGCGACCACGCGGTTGTCGGCGATGTTCCACGGGCTGTGGCTGTTGGCGTTCGTGCTGTTGCTGTCGAGTGTGCTGCAAAGCATTCCGGTGGCGAGCCTGGCGGGCGTGCTGGTGTACACCGGGATCAAGCTGGTGGACATCAAGGCATTCAAAGCGTTGGGACGTTATGGGCGCATGCCGATGTTCACCTACGCGGCGACGGCGCTGGCGATCATCTTTACCGACCTGCTGACCGGCGTGCTGGTGGGCTTTGGGCTGACGCTGGTCAAGCTGGCGTTCAAGGCTTCGCGCCTGAAGGTGAGCCTGATCGACCTGCCCCAGGCCGGTGAAATGGAACTGCGCTTGAGTGGTGCGGCGACCTTCCTGAAAGTGCCGGCGTTGACCCAGGTGCTGTCGACGGTGCCAGCGGGGACGACCGTGCATGTGCCGCTGAACAACCTGAGTTACATCGACCATTCCTGCCTGGAGTTGCTGGAGGAATGGGGGCGGGCCAATGCGGCGAAGGGCTCGAAGCTGGTGATCGAGGCGCGGGGGTTGAAGCGCCGGTTGGAAGGCCGGGTGAGGATGACGACGGGGATAGGCTCGGCGGCAGTCTGACCACCGCAAAACAATGTGGGAGCGGGCTTGTGTGGGAGCGGGCTTGCTCGCGAATGCGGTGTGTCAG
>NZ_JANLGL010000154.1:0-14285 GCF_024655625.1 Pseudomonas sp. 18.1.10 | reverse complement strand
TGGGGCTTTTCCAAAGTGACCCGCCGTAAGGGCGGAACCCTAAGTGGCCGTTACCGCAGCAACGGATATGTACACCGACCAACCGACCAACCAATCACCCCACCTGCCGCAGGTGTTCCATAGCCCAAACCGCCGCCTCCACCCGCGACCTCAACCCCAGCTTATGCAGCAAATTCTTCACATGCACCTTCACCGTCCCCTCCGTAATCCCCAACTTATGCCCGATCACCTTGTTGCTATACCCACTGGCAATCGTGCGCAGCACCTGCCGCTCGCGCTCAGTCAATTCCACCGCCGCATGCGGCTGCGGCGCGCGCAACGCCTGGGCCAACACGCGGGTCAGCCCGGGGCTTATCACCAGGGCGCCCTGCAACGCATCGCGGATGTACTCGACCACTAACTCCGGCTCCATGTCCTTGAGCAAATACCCATTGGCATCCAAACGCAGCGCATCGCGCACATCGTCTTCGGCGTCGGACACGGTAAACAGCAACACCTTGCCCGCATAGTCCATGGCCCGCAGGCGGCGCAGGGTTTCCAGGCCGTTCATGTGCGGCATGTTGTTGTCCAGCAACACCAGGTCCGGTTGCAGGCTGGCGATCTGGTCGAGGGCTTCCTGGCCGTTGCCGGCCTCGCCGACCACGTGCAGGTCGTCTTCCAGTTCGAGGATCTGGCGCATGCCGTGGCGCATCATCGGGTGATCGTCAACCAGCAGGATACGGTGGCGCGTGGCGGTGTTCATGGGGCGGTGCCTTGTAGGGAATGGCCGAGGAATTCCGGCTGGAAACGCAGCTGCACCCGGGTGCCCTGGGGCTCGCGGGGGCTGAGGTCGAGGTGGCCGTGCAGGCTGCGCGCGCGTTCGTCCATGATGGTCAGGCCGTGGTGTTCGCGCCGGTCGACGTCGCCGCTGAAGCCTCGGCCATCGTCGTCGATGCTCAGGCTGACGGTCTCGCCGACCTGGCGCAGTTGCAGCCAGGCATTCTGCGCATGGGCGTGGCGCAGGCAGTTGGACAGGGCTTCGCGGGTGATCTGCAACAGGTGGATCTGCTCGCTGGCCGACAGCTGGAAGGCCAGCGCGTCCACATGCAGGTGCACCTGGAATTCGCCGCGCTGGGAGAATTCTTCAGCGGTGTCTTGCAGCTCTTGCACCAGCCCGGCGTCGTGGATCTGCAAGCGGAAGGTGGTGAGCAATTCACGCAGTTGGCGGTAGGCGTTGTTCAACCCTTCGCGCAGTTCAGCGGTGACGCTGGCCAGGCTGTCCACCGGTTCGCCACGGCGGATCAGGGTTTGCATGCGGCTCACTTGCAGCTTCATGTACGACAGCGCCTGGGCCAGGGAATCATGCAGTTCGCGGGCGATGATGGTGCGCTCATCCAACAGCAGCAGGCGGTGGTCCTGCTCGCGCTGGCGCTTGAGGGACAGGGAGGTGCCGATCAGGTTGGCCAGGGCCTGGATCAATTGTTGCTCCCAATCCTGGGGCGCATGGCCGTCGAGGAAGTGCGCCTTGAGTTCACCCAGTTCAGCGCCCTGGTTGCTGATGCTGAACACCTGCGGCGGTGCGACGTGGGCGCGTTCGCAGGTGGCGCAATCGCCAATCGCGCAGACGTTGCGGCTGTGCTCGCCGTGCAGGGCGAGCATCTGCTGGGCCGGGGCGAGGAAGTGGCCTTGCAGGCACAGCGACAAGCGCAGCCCGGGCAAGCGTTTCTGGAAGCGCCGGATCAGCTCATCGAGGCCTTCGGCATTGGCCAGGCGCGTGGCCAGGCTGCTGCTGCTCTGGTACAGCAGTTCGAGGGCGGCGTTGGCTTGTTGCAGGTTGAGGGTCTTGAGTTGCACCTGGCTTTCGAGGGTGCGATGGGACGCTTCGATGGTTTCGGCCATGGCGTTGAAGCTCAGGGCCAGTTGGCCCAGCTCGTCGTCGGAACGGTGGTTGACCCGGGTCTGGTAGTCACCGTCGCGAAAACGCCGGGTGGCGTGCACCAGTTCCTGCAGCGGCGTGACCACGCCGTACTGCAACTCGTACAAGCCCAGCAGCAGGATGATTAAGGTACTGAACAGCGCCAGGCCCTGGATCGCCTGTTGCCAGCCTTGCTTGTGCTCGCTCTGTTGCTGCAACAGGCTGACGAACCGGTTCAACTGCTCGACAAACGCCGGTGCCTGGGCCTGGAACAGCGCCGCGTCGCCGCGCATCACTGCTGGGCGCAGTTCGTCGTTCCAGCGTTGCTGGATCTGCTGGTAACTCTGCAACAGCGCACTGTGCGGGCCGTCTTCGAGCACCGCCTTGAGGGACTGGCTGTCGAGGCGCCGTTGCAGGCTCTGGCTGACTTCGGCGATTTCCTCCGGGCGTGCGCCGGCGGCGAGTTTCCAGCTGAGGTGGTAGGTCTCCATGCGCACGGAGCCGGCGGTGTTGATCGCGGCGGCGTCGCCCTGGCTGAACCAGGCGATCAGCCCGGCGCTGAGGGAACTGGCCAGGGCGAGGATGGCGATCAGGATCACCGCCAGGCCGGCGCGGGCGGGCAGGGAGCTGCGCAGCCAGTCAAACATGACAGCGCAATCGAAGGGAGTGGGGGAGCAGCATGCTTGCACCTGGAGCGGGAAAGGGGGTTGAACGTGGCCTTCCCTGGCGCACTACCTCTAAAGAGTTGCCGGCGAACCCTCCCACGGATAAAAGGCGGCACAAGAGAGCAATCCATTGATAAATAAAGGCTTTCTCTTGATTTGTTGACTACCTCCAAGGAGGTAGACGGGGCCAGCATAGCCCCATACCCACCCGGCCCACGTTGATCTGGGTCAAGTTCCGCGGGGGTGTCGCCCCTAACCTGCGCTCATGGAATCACTTTCTGGAGCGCTTACCGTGACTCAACCCCGTCTGCGACAAGGCCTGGTGCTGGGCATGAGCACCTTGGCCTTCACCGTCTGCTTTATGGTGTGGATGATGTTCGCCGTGCTCGGCGTGCCGATCAAAGACCTGCTGCAACTCAACGAAACCCAGTTCGGCCTGCTGGCCGCCACGCCGGTGTTGACCGGCTCCCTGGTGCGCCTCCCGCTGGGCCTGCTGACGGATCGCTTCGGCGGGCGCATCGTGTTTTTCCTGCTGATGCTTGCCTGCGTACTGCCGCTGTACCTGATTACCTACGCCACCGCCTATTGGCAGTTCCTCGTGCTGGGCCTGTTTGTCGGCCTGGCGGGCGGCTCGTTTTCGGTGGGCATCGCCTACGTTGCCAAATGGTTCGACAAGGACAACCAGGGCTTTGCTATGGGCGTGTTCGGCGCCGGTAATGCCGGGGCGGCGGTGACCAAGTTTCTCGCCCCGGCGCTGATTGCCCTCGGCACCTGGCACCTGGTACCCAAGGTGTTCAGCGCAATCCTGTTTATCACCGCGCTGCTGTTCTGGTTTCTCACCAGCGAAAACAAGGCGCACCGCAGTGCCGGTGGCGCCACCCTGCGTGAGCAGTTGGCGTGCCTGAAAGACCCGGCCGTGTGGCGCTACTGCCAGTACTACTCGATTGTCTTCGGCGGCTACGTGGCGCTGGCCCTGTGGGTGACCAAGTACTACGTGCAGGAATACGGTTTCAGCCTGCAGAGCGCCGCGCTGCTGGCCGCGTGTTTCTCCCTGCCCGGCGGTGTGCTGCGCGCGGTGGGCGGTTGGATGTCGGACCGCTGGGGCGCGCAAAGCGTGACCTGGTGGGTGTTGTGGGTGAGCTGGATCTGCCTGTTCCTGCTCAGCTATCCGCAGACCCAACTGCAGGTGATGACCGTCAACGGTCCGCTGGATTTCCATATCGGCCTCAACCCCACGCTGTTCACCGTGCTGCTGTTTGTGATGGGCATCGCCTTCGCGTTCGGCAAGGCCTCGGTCTTCAAGTACATCGCCAATGACTACCCGCACAACATGGGCGCAGTGTCCGGCATCGTCGGCCTGGCCGGTGGCCTGGGCGGCTTTGTGCTGCCGATTATGTTCGGCGCCCTGGTGGACCTCACCGGCGTGCGCTCTTCCTGCTTCATGTTGATGTACGGCGTGGTCTGGGTGTCCCTGACCTGGATGTACCTCAGCGAAATTCGCAAACAGCCGTTGCTCGGCACACGAGCTGGCAGAGGAGAATAATCATGTCTATCGCGCAAAAGCCCGAATCGGGCCCGGTGATCCACGACTGGCGCCCCGAAGACCCGGCGTTCTGGGGCGCCAGCGGCAAGAAGACGGCGACCCGCAACCTGTGGATCTCGATCCCCGCGCTGTTGCTGGCCTTTGCGGTGTGGATGGTCTGGAGCACAGTCATCGTGCGCCTCAACGCCATTGGCTTCAGCTTTACCACTGACCAGCTGTTCTGGCTGGCCGCCTTGCCGGGCCTGTCCGGTGCGACGTTGCGGGTGTTCTATTCGTTCATGGTGCCGATCTTCGGCGGGCGCCGCTGGACCGCCCTGAGCACCGCCTCCTTGCTGCTGCCGTCGCTGTGGATGGGCTTCGCGGTGCAAGACCCGAGTACCCCGTACAGCGTGTTTGTGCTGATCGCCTTGCTCTGCGGTTTTGGCGGCGGCAACTTCGCCTCCAGCATGTCCAACATCAGTTTTTTCTACCCCAAGTCCCAGCAGGGCACCGCCCTCGGCCTGAACGCCGGGCTCGGTAACCTGGGGGTGTCGGTGATGCAGTTCTGCGTGCCGCTGGTGATTACCTTTGCGGCGTTCGGCGCGCTCGGTGGCCAGCCGCAAACCCTGGCGGATGGCAGCCAGCTGTGGTTGCAGAACGCCGGGTTCATCTGGGTGCCGTTCATCCTCATCGTTACCGTGGCGGCGTGGTTTGGCATGAATGACCTGTCCAGCGCCCGCGCCTCGTTCAGCGACCAGGCGGTGATCTTCAAGCGCAAGCACAACTGGCTGATGTGCTGGTTGTACCTGGCGACCTTTGGTTCGTTCATCGGCTTCTCGGCAGCCTTCCCGTTGCTCATCAAGACCTCGTTTCCCGAAGTGGTGGCGCTGAAATTCGCCTTCCTCGGCCCGCTGGTGGGCGCCCTGGTACGCCCATTGGGCGGCTGGCTGGCGGACAAACTGGGCGGTGCGCGGGTGACCCTGTGGAACTTCGTGCTGATGATCGTGATGGTGTTCGGCGTGCTGCACTTTTTGCCGCAGCAGGGCGAGGCGGGCAACTTCTACGGCTTCCTGGGCCTGTTCATGCTGCTGTTCATCACCACCGGCATTGGCAACGGCTCCACCTTCCGCATGATCCCGGTGATCTTCCGCACCGTTCACGAAAAGGCCAGCGCCGGCCAACCCGCCGCCGTGCGTGAACAAGCCTTGAAGGACGCCGGCAAGGAGTCCGCCGCCGTGCTGGGTTTCAGCTCGGCCATGGGCGCGTTCGGCGCGTTCTTCATCCCCAAGACCTTCGGCACCTCCATGGCCGCCACCGGCAGCCCGGCCATGGCCTTCTACCTGTTTGTCGGTTTCTACCTGAGCTGCATCGTCGTGACCTGGTGGTGGTACGCCCGCAAAGGCTGCGCCACACCCTGCTGATCGACCACGAATTCGCGGGGCCACGCACCCCACGGCACGCCTGATGAGGAAAGCATCATGAGTCACTTACTGGATCAACTGCGGTTCTTCAACCGCAAGCAAGACGAGTTCTCCGACGGCCACGGCGAGACCCGCAAGGAGTCCCGCGACTGGGAAAACGTCTACCGTTCGCGCTGGCAGTACGACAAGATCGTGCGCTCCACCCACGGGGTGAACTGCACCGGTTCCTGCTCGTGGAAGATCTACGTGAAGAACGGCCTCATTACCTGGGAAACCCAGCAGACCGACTACCCGCGCACCCGCAACGACCTGCCCAACCACGAACCCCGTGGCTGCCCGCGCGGCGCGAGCTACAGCTGGTACATCTACAGCGCCAACCGGCTCAAGTACCCGAAGATCCGCAAGCCGCTGCTCAAACTGTGGCGTGAAGCGCGCCTGACCCTGGCGCCGGTGGAAGCCTGGGCGAGCATTGTCGAGGACAAGGCCAAGGCCGAGTCGTATAAGAGCAAGCGTGGCATGGGCGGGTTCATCCGCTCCAATTGGGAGGAGGTGAACGAGATCATCGCCGCCTCCAACGTTTACACCATCAAGCAATACGGGCCGGACCGTATTGTTGGCTTCTCGCCGATCCCGGCCATGTCCATGGTCAGCTACGCCGCCGGTTCCCGTTACCTGTCGCTGCTGGGCGGGGTGTGCCTGAGTTTTTACGACTGGTACTGCGACCTGCCACCGGCGTCGCCGATGGTGTGGGGCGAGCAGACCGACGTGCCGGAATCGGCCGACTGGTACAACTCCAACTACATCATTGCCTGGGGTTCCAACGTCCCGCAGACCCGCACCCCCGACGCACACTTCTTCACCGAGGTGCGCTACAAGGGCACCAAGACCGTGGCCATCACCCCCGATTATTCGGAAGTGGCCAAGCTCACCGACCTGTGGCTCAACCCCAAGCAGGGCACCGATGCCGCGCTGGCCCAGGCCTTCAACCATGTAATCTTCAAGGAGTTTCACCTCGACCACCCGAGCCCGTATTTCACCGACTACGCCAAGCGCTTTACTGACCTGCCGGTGCTGGTGATGCTCAAGCCCGTGACCGGTTTTGCCCCGGGCGCAGGCTTCCAGCCCGACCGCTTCCTGCGCGCCTCGGACCTGATCGACAACCTCGGCCAGGACAACAACCCGGAATGGAAAACCATCGCCCTCGACGAAAGCGGCGCGCTGGTTTCGCCACAGGGCGCCATCGGCTACCGCTGGGGCGAGAAGGGCAAGTGGAACATCCTCGCCAAAGAGGGCGGTGAAGGCCGCGCCATCGACCTCAAGCTCAGCCTGATCGGCGACGACGTGGCCGAAGTGGCCTTCCCGTATTTTGCCGGCGAAGCCCACGAACACTTCCAGCACGTGGCCGGCGAAGCCGTGCAATTTCGCCGCGTGCCGGTGCGCAGCGTGGTGCTGGCGGATGGCAGTGTGGCCAAGGTCGCCACGGTGTTCGACCTGTCGGCGGCCAACTTGGCCATCGACCGTGGCCTGGGCGGCAGCAACGTGGCCAGGGACTACGACGACGCCAGCGTGCCGGGCACCCCGGCGTGGCAGGAAGCGATCACCGGCGTCAGCCGCGAAAAGGCGATCCAGATTGCCCGCGAGTTCGCCGACAACGCCGACAAGACCCGTGGCCGCTCGATGATTATCGTCGGCGCGGCGATGAACCACTGGTACCACATGGACATGAACTACCGTGGCCTGATTAACATGCTCATGCTCTGCGGCTGTGTCGGCCAGACGGGCGGCGGCTGGGCGCACTACGTCGGCCAGGAAAAACTGCGCCCGCAATGCGGCTGGCTGCCCCTGGCCTTTGGCCTGGACTGGAACCGCCCGCCACGGCAGATGAACGGCACCAGCTTCTTCTACGGCCACAGCTCCCAGTGGCGCCACGAAAAAATGAACATGCACGACGTGCTCTCGCCCCTGGCGGACAAGTCCCAGTTCCCCACCCACGCCCTGGACTACAACATCCGCGCCGAACGCGCCGGCTGGCTGCCCAGCGCGCCGCAACTGAACCGCAACCCGCTGCATATCTGCCGTGAGGCCGCAGCGGCGGGCATGGAGCCGAAAGACTACGTGGTCAAGTCCTGGCAGGACGGCACCTTGCGTTTTGCCTGCGAACAACCGGACAGTCCGGTGAACTTCCCGCGCAACATGTTTATCTGGCGTTCCAACCTGCTCGGCTCGTCGGGCAAGGGCCATGAGTACATGCTCAAGTACCTGCTGGGCACCAAGAACGGCGTAATGAACGAGGACATCGGCTTTGGCGGCGAAAGCAAGCCCACCGAAGCCGAATGGGTCGACGACGGCGCCATCGGCAAGCTCGACCTGGTGACCACCCTGGACTTCCGCATGTCGTCCACCTGCGTGTATTCCGACATCGTCTTGCCGACCGCGACCTGGTACGAAAAAGACGACATGAACACCTCGGACATGCACCCGTTTATCCACCCGTTGTCGGCGGCCATCGACCCGGCGTGGGAGTCGCGCTCCGACTGGGAAATCTACAAAGGCATCGCCAAGGCCTTTTCCGCCATGGCGGTCGGGCACCTCGGTGTGGAGAAGGACCTGGTCACCGTACCGCTGATGCATGACAGCGTCGGCGAACTGGCCCAGCCCTTTGGCGGTACCGACTGGAAAAGCGCCGGCGTAGCGCCGGTCCCCGGTAAGAACGCGCCAAACATGGCGGTGGTGGAACGCGACTACCCGAACATCTACAAGCAATTCAGCTCCCTCGGCCCGTTGCTGGAAAAGCTCGGCAACGGCGGCAAGGGCATCAACTGGAACACCGAGGAAGAAGTCGAGTTTCTCGGCGAGCTGAATCATCACGAAGGGGATGCGGGTATCAGCCACGGCCGGCCGAAGATCGACACGGCCATCGATGCGGCCGAGGTGATCCTGTCCCTGGCCCCGGAAACCAACGGCAAGGTCGCCCTGAAAGCCTGGGCCGCGCTGTCGGAATTCACCGGTATCGACCACAGCCACCTGGCGATTTCCAAGGCCCACGAAGCCATCCGTTTCCGCGATATCCAGGCGCAGCCGCGCAAGATCATTTCCAGCCCCACCTGGTCGGGCCTCGAAGACGAACACGTGAGCTACAACGCCGGCTACACCAACGTCCATGAAAACATCCCATGGCGCACCATCACCGGCCGCCAGCAGTTCTACCAGGACCACCCGTGGATGCAGGCGTTCGGCGAGCAGCTGATGAGCTATCGGCCACCGGTCAACACCCGCACCATCGAAGGCGTGAAGGGCAAGCGCAGCAATGGCGAGCCGGAGATCGTGCTGAACTGGATCACCCCGCACCAGAAGTGGGGCATCCACAGCACCTACAGCGATAACCTGCTGATGCTCACCCTCAGCCGTGGCGGGCCGATTGTGTGGCTCTCGGAAATCGACGCCAAGCGCGCCGGCATCGAGGACAACGACTGGATCGAATGCTTCAACGTCAACGGCGCGCTGACCGCCCGCGCGGTGGTCAGCCAGCGCGTCAAGGAAGGCATGGTGATGATGTACCACGCCCAGGAACGCATCGTGAACGTGCCCGGTTCGGAAACCACCAAGACCCGTGGCGGCCACCACAACTCGGTGACCCGCGTGGTGCTCAAGCCGACCCACATGATCGGCGGCTATGCCCAGCAGGCCTACGGTTTCAACTATTACGGCACGGTCGGTTGCAACCGCGACGAGTTTGTCGTGGTGCGCAAGATGGCCAAGGTCGACTGGCTCGATGGCTCCCACGGCGATGACCTGCCACGCCCATTGCCGACTGATCTCGAGGAGAACTGAGATGAAGATCCGCTCACAAATCGGCATGGTCCTCAACCTGGACAAATGCATCGGCTGCCACACTTGCTCGATCACCTGCAAAAACGTGTGGACCAGCCGCGAAGGCATGGAATACGCCTGGTTCAACAACGTCGAATCGAAACCCGGCATCGGCTACCCCAAGGAGTGGGAGAACCAGGACAAGTGGAAGGGCGGCTGGGTGCGCAACGCCAACGGCAGCATCAACCCGCGCATTGGCGGCAAGTTCCGCGTGCTCGCCAACCTGTTTGCCAACCCCGACCTGCCGGGCCTGGACGACTACTACGAGCCGTTCGACTTCGACTACCAGCACCTGCACACCGCGCCGTTGGGCGAGCACCAACCCACCGCACGCCCGCGCTCGGTGGTGTCGGGTAAGCGCATGCAGAAAATCGAGTGGGGCCCCAACTGGGAAGAAATCCTCGGCACCGAGTTTGCCAAGCGGCGCAAGGACAAGAACTTCGACCAGATCCAGGCCGACATCTACGGCGAGTACGAAAACACCTTCATGATGTACCTGCCGCGCCTGTGCGAGCACTGCCTCAACCCGGCGTGCGCGGCGTCGTGCCCCAGCGGCGCGATCTACAAGCGTGAAGAAGACGGCATCGTGCTGATCGACCAGGAGAAGTGCCGTGGCTGGCGCATGTGCATCAGCGGCTGTCCGTACAAGAAGATCTACTTCAACTGGAAGAGCGGCAAATCCGAGAAGTGCATCTTCTGCTACCCGCGCATCGAAGCCGGCATGCCTACGGTGTGTGCTGAAACCTGCGTCGGCCGCATCCGCTACCTCGGCGTGTTGCTCTACGACGCCGACCGCATCAGCGAAGTGGCGAGCACCGCCAGTGAGCAGGACCTGTACGAGAAGCAGCTGGAGATCTTCCTCGACCCCAACGACCCTGCGGTGATCCGCCAGGCCCTGGCCGATGGCGTGCCGCAGTCGGTGATCGACTCGGCGCAGCGTTCGCCGGTGTACAAAATGGCCGTGGACTGGAAGCTCGCCCTGCCATTGCACCCCGAATACCGCACCTTGCCGATGGTCTGGTACGTGCCGCCACTCTCGCCGATCCAGAACGCCGCCGCTGCCGGCACCGTGGGCATGAACGGCGTGATCCCTGATGTCGACAGCCTGCGCATCCCCCTGCGTTACCTGGCCAACATGCTCACGGCGGGCGATGAAAAGCCGGTCAAGCGTGCCTTGAAACGCCTGTTGGCCATGCGTGCGTTCAAGCGCTCCCAGCAAGTGGACGGCGTGCAGGACTTGCAAGTGCTCGAAGACGTCGGCCTCAGCGTGCCCCAGGTGGAAGAGATGTACCGCTACCTGGCCATCGCCAATTACGAGGACCGCTTTGTGGTGCCCAGCGCCCACCGCGAAGACGCCATGAGCGACGCGTTCGCCGAGCGTTCCGGTTGCGGGTTCAGCTTTGGCAGCGGCTGCAGCGGCAGCTCCGACACCAATATGTTCGGCGCGAAGAAGGCCAACCGCCGCGACGTGTTGAAAACCGTACAGATCTGGGAGGACTGAGCCATGCGCATTCTTAAAGTGATTTCGCTGCTGCTGGACTACCCCACCGAACGTTTGGTGAACGGCCGCGATGAGTTGGAGCAGGCGATCATCGAATCGCGGGAAATCAGCCCCAAGCAACGCGGTGCGCTGTTCGAATTGCTGGAGCTGATCTGCGCCAACGACCTGATGGACGGCCAGGAACACTATGGCGCGCTGTTTGGCCGTGGGCGTTCGTTGTCGCTGCTGTTGTTCGAGCACGTGCACGGCGAATCCCGCGACCGTGGCCAGGCCATGGTGGACATGATGGCCCAGTACGAGGCCGCCGGGTTTGCCATTGGTGTCAAGGAGCTGCCGGACTACATCCCGCTGTACCTGGAGTTCCTGTCCACCCGCGAAGACATCGAGGCCCGCGAGGGCCTGGCGGATGTGGCGCACCTGCTGGCCTTGCTCGGCGCGCGTCTGGAAGAGCGCGAGAGCGCCTACGCCAGTTGCTTCCGTGCGCTGTTGCAGATCGCCGGCGCCGAGCCGCACCAGGCCGTGGCCGAGGTGCGAGCGCAAGTGGCCGCCGAGCCGCGTGACGACTCCCTCGAAGCCCTCGACAAGGTCTGGGAGGAGGAGGCCGTGGACTTTATGCAGGCCGAACAGCAGGACCGTTGCAGTGCCATGCCGAGTGCACCGGGCAAGGCCCGCGAAGAAAGCGCCGTGCCGTTGCACTGGGTGGATTTTCAGCAGCAAGGGCCGGCCGCCGCGCCGGCCGGGGAGGTGGGTAATGTCTAAGTGGAATTTGCTGGTATTCGGGGTTTATCCCTACGTCGCCCTGGCGATCTGCCTGTTGGGCAGCTGGGCGCGGTTCGACCTGGCGCAGTACACCTGGAAGGCCGGCTCCAGCCAGATGCTCAACAACCGTGGCATGCGCGTGGCGAGCAACCTGTTCCATATCGGCGTGCTGTTTGTATTGGCCGGGCATTTTGTCGGCCTGCTCACGCCGGCGTCGGTGTACCACCACGTCATCAGCACCGAGAACAAGCAGTTGCTGGCGATGGTCTCCGGTGGCTTCTTCGGCCTGCTGTGCCTGGTGGGTCTGTTGATGCTGGTCAAGCGCCGCCTCAGCGATCCACGGGTGCGGGCGACGTCGAGTGCGTCGGACATCCTCATCCTGCTGGTGCTGCTCGCGCAGTTGCTGCTGGGCTTGCTGACCATCGTCGCGTCCACCGGCCATATGGACGGCTCGGTGATGGTGATGCTCGCCGACTGGGCGCAGAACGTGGTGCTGCTGCGGCCGGTGGAAGCGGCGGCGGCGATTGCGCCGGTGTCGCTGATCTACAAGGCCCATGTGGCGCTGGGCCTGACCTTGTTCGTGCTGTTCCCGTTTACCCGCTTGGTGCACGTGGTCAGCGCGCCGATCTGGTACCTGGGGCGGCGTTATCAAATCGTGCGGCAGAAGTCGTGAGGAGACGGTCATGACAACAGGATGCGGATGTGGCGGGGGTTGCGGATCGTCGGTGCCAGTGCCGGACGTCGAGGTGGTGGAAGTGGCAGAGGCGGCGCCGGCATTGATCGCCAGCAGTGAACAGGAATGGCCCATCGTCAGCGTCAACGGCGTGCCCATCACGCCCGAGGCGATGGCCCTGGAGTTGCAGTATCACCCGGCGGAAAGCCGCGAGTCGGCGGTGTACCTGGCCGCCCGTGCGCTGGTGATCCGCGAGCTGTTGCAGCAGCGCATCAGTGCACTCGGCCTGGCGGTGGACATCGCTCCTGGCGAGAACGAAGAGGAAGCGGCCACACGCTTGCTGCTGGAACGTGAAATCAGCGTGCCGCAGTGCGACGAGGCGACGTGCCTGCACTATTTCGACAGCAATCGCGGACGCTTCCACAGCGCGCCGTTGCTGGCGGTGCGGCACATCCTGCTCGAATGCGCACCGGACGACGCCGAGGCGCGGCAGATGGCCCATGTGCAGGCCGAAATCCTCCTGCTGAGCCTGGCGCAAGCCCCCGGCAGCTTTGCCGAGTTGGCCCTCAGATACTCGGCGTGCCCCTCCAAGGCCCAGGGCGGTTCGCTGGGCCAGATCAGCAAGGGCCAGACCGTGCCGGAACTGGAGCGCCAACTGTTCACCCTGGCGCCGGGCCTGGCCGACAAACCCCTGGAAAGTCGCTACGGCTGGCACGTCATCAGCATCGACCAGCGTGTCGAAGGCCAGCCGTTGCCCTATGAAGCGGTGGCCGGCGCGATCCGCACCCAGTTGCAGCAAGGCGTGTGGCAGAAGGCACTGGTGCAATACCTGCACACCCTGATTGGCGCGGCGGACATCCGTGGCCTCGCCTTGCAGGGCGCCGACTCGCCGTTGGTGCAGTGACATGAGCCTGGTGGATGGGCTTGGCCGTTCGATTGACTACCTGCGCTTGTCGGTGACCGATCGCTGTGATTTTCGCTGTGTGTACTGCATGGCGAAAACCATGACCTTCCTGCCGCGCCAACAGGTGTTGAGCCTGGAAGAACTGGAGCGCCTGGCCGCGCTGTTTGTGCGGCAGGGTGTGCGCAAGATCCGCCTGACTGGCGGTGAACCGCTGATCCGGCCGGGGATTGTCGGCCTGTGCCGCAACATTGCGGCATTGCCGGGCTTGCGTGAGCTGGTGATGACCAGCAATGGCTCGCAACTGGCGCGGTTGGCGCGGCCGTTGGTGGAGGCGGGGGTCAAGCGCATGAATATCAGCCTCGACAGCCTTGATCCCGAGCGGTTTCGGGCGATCACTCGCAACGGTGATTTGCGCCAGGTTTTGGCCGGGATCGAGGCGGCCAGTGGGGCGGGGTTTGAGCGGGTCAAGCTGAACTGTGTGGTGATGAAGGGGCGCAATTTTGATGAGGTGCCGGGGTTGGTGCGGTACGCCATTGAGCGGGGGATCGATATCAGTTTTATCGAGGAAATGCCCTTGGGGGATGTGGGGCGGTCGCGGGGTGAGGCGTTTTGCCCCAGCGACGACGTGCGCGCCGTGATCGCCCGGGAATATGAGCTGCTCGACAGTGCGGAGACGAGTGGTGGGCCGGCGCGGTATGTGCGGTTGGTGCGGCATCCTCGTACCCGGATCGGGTTTATATCGCCTAATTCGCATAATTTTTGTGGGAGTTGTAATCGGGTGCGGGTGACGGTGGAGGGGCGGCTTTTGCTGTGCCTGGGGCAGGAGGATTCGGTGGATTTTCGGGGGTTGCTTAGGGGGTCTCCGGTGGATGATGGGCCGGTGGTTGAGGCGTTGGTGGGGGCGTTGAGGGGGAAGCCGTTGCGGCATGAGTTTACTGGGGCGGGGGAGGTGCAGGTGGTGCGGTTTATGAGTGTTAGTGGGGGGTGATGGGGGGCATATCCGTTATTTAGGTAACGGCCACCTATGGTTCCGCCCTTACGGCGGGTCACTTTGGAAAAGCCCCAAAGTAACCAAA
>NZ_JANLGL010000153.1:0-14327 GCF_024655625.1 Pseudomonas sp. 18.1.10 | reverse complement strand
TCAGTCGACTCATCTGGTACTGACACACCGCATTCGCGAGCAAGCCCGCTCCCACATTTTTTACCGCATCGGCTTTTAGAGAATGGGTGAAATCAGCCGCGCCACCCGCATACCCAACTGTTGCAGTCGCCGCGTCTCGCGGCTTTCCTCCTGGCTGACCTCATGGGCCAGGGCAAAGTCATCCAGCAGCATCTGTTCCACTTCGCGGGAAAAGGCTTCGTCCACCGTCAGCAACATCACTTCAAAATTCAGCCGGAATGAGCGGTTGTCCATATTCGCACTGCCGATGGCGCTGATTTCGCTGTCTACCAAGACCACTTTCTGATGCAAAAAGCCCGGCGTGTAGCGGAACACCCGCACGCCGGCGCGTACCGCTTCGATCGCATACAGGCTGGAGGCTGCGTAGACGATGCGGTGGTCGGGGCGCGACGGCAGCAGCAGGCGCACGTCAACGCCGCGCAATACGGCCAGGCGCAGGGCGGCGAACACCGCTTCGTCGGGGATGAAATACGGGCTGGTGATCCACACGCGTTCGGTCGCCGCGTGGATGGCTTCGACGAAGAACAGCGAGCAGGTTTCATACGGATCGGCCGGGCCGCTGGCGAGCAGTTGGCAGAGCACGCCGTCTTCGGGGTAGGCGTCCGGCAGGATCAGCGGCGGCAGCTCTCGCGCGGCCCAGAACCAGTCCTCGGCAAATGACTCTTGCAGGCACGCCACCACCGGGCCGGTGACTTGCACATGGGTGTCGCGCCACGGCGCCAGCGGCGGTTTTTTGCCGAGGTATTCATCGCCGACGTTATGCCCGCCGACAAACCCGGTAACGCCGTCCACCACCACGATTTTGCGGTGGTTGCGGAAGTTGACCTGGAACCGGTTGAGCCAGCCACTGCGCGTAGCGAATGCCTTGACGTGCACCCCGGCATCACGCAGGGATTGCACATAGCGATGGGGCAGGGCGTGGCTGCCGATGCGGTCATACAGCACGTAAATACTGACGCCTTGCGCGGCTTTTTCCTGCAGCAGGGTGTGCAACTGCCTGCCAAGCTCGTCGTCATGGATGATGAAAAACTGGAACAGCACCGCTGTCTTGGCGTTGCGAATCGCCGCGAAGATCGCGCTGAAGGTGGCGTCGCCATTAATCAACAAACGCACTTCGTTGTTGGCCAGGCACGGCATGCGCCCCAGCTTGGGCATGGCGCGCAGGGAGGCGTAGGCGCTGGAGTTGCGCGCGGCGAGGGCTTCTTCGACCCACGGGCGCCAGTTCAGCTCGGTGATGGCGGTGTGCATTTCCTGGTTGGCCTGGCGCCGCGCCTGGATGTAGGCGTCAAAGGTGCTGCGGCCAAAGATCAGGTAGGGGATAAGCGTGAGGTAAGGCATGAACATCAGCGACAGGGCCCAGGCGATCGAGCCTTGGGCGGTCCTGACGGTCAGCACCGCGTGGATCGCGGCGAGCGTCCCGAGAAAATGCAGCGAAGCGATGAAGTAGGCGAGCAGGTGCGGGCCAAAGAAATCCATGGACGACGAGACTCCAGACAATCCAATGCCTAACAGACCATGTCTGGTGCCGAATGTCGCTATTTTATTTGCCGTGCAACACTGGCGGCTTTGCGGCGTCTAACGCCCACAATTACCCAGGAGTTACCCGATGAATGCACGTCTGCTCTGTTTGGCCATGGTCACTGGTTTGGCGCTGCCCGTTGCAGCACAGGCGCAGATGCTGGCGCCGGGCTTGTGGGAATTGACCACCAGCAATATGAAAGTGGATAACCAGGACCTGCCGGACTTGTCGCTGATCCTCGGCCAGCTCAAGCAACAGATGACCCCTGAGCAGCGCGCCATGCTGGAAAAACAGGGCATCACCATGGCCGGCAAAGGCGTGCAGGTGTGCCTCACGCCGGCGCAGGTAGCCTCTGACTCGATCCCCCTGACCGACCCGCAATCGGGCTGCAAACAGGAAGTGACCGACAAGACCGGCAACCAGTGGAAATTCCGTTTCAGCTGCCCGAAAGCCCAGGGCACCGGTGTCGCCACTTTCCAGAGCCAGAAAGAATTCAGCACCAGCGTCAACGGCACCTTCAATGCCACCGGCATTCAGCAGAAGGGCAGCCTGGACACCCACGCCCAATGGCTGGGCACCGATTGCGGCACGGTCAAACCCCGCGCCTAACGCAGAAAATGCAGGGGCAAGCCCTGGCAACTGTTGACCACCTGGCCGTTGTGCCACGCCAGGTGGCCGGACACCAACGTGGTGCTGACGCTGTGCCGGAAGCTGCGCTCGGCGAAGGGCGTCCAGCCGCAGCGGCCGAGGATCGGTTGGCTGCTCACCGGTTTGCCTTGGGGTTCGGGCTGGATCAGCACCAGGTCGGCCCAATAACCTTCGCGTACATAGCCGCGATCGGGAATGGCAAACAGGTCCGCCACGCGGTGACTGGTCTTCGCCACCAGGGTGGCCAGGGGCAAATGCCCGTCGGCCACCAACTCCAATAACGCCGGCAGCGCATGCTGCACCAGGGGCAGACCCGCCGGCGCTTGCCGATACTCCAACTGTTTTTGCGCCCAGGTATGCGGCGCATGGTCACTGCCGATTACATCCAGACGATCACTCAACAAGGCCAGGCGCAGGGCGTCGCGGTCGGCGCGGGTCTTGATCGCCGGGTTGCATTTGATCTGGTGGCCGAGGCGGTGATAGTCGCGGTCGTCGAACAGCAGGTGGTGCAGGCAGACCTCGGCGGTGATGCGTTTTTCGGCCAGGGGTTTGTCCTCGAACAGCGCCAGTTCGCGGGCGCTGGTCAGGTGCAACACATGCAGGCGGGTGCCGTGGCGCTTGGCCAATTCCACCGCAAAGGACGACGAGCGATAACACGCCTCGGCATCGCGGATCAGCGGGTGGGCGACGGCGGGGATATGTTCGCCGAAGCGCTCGCGCAGGCGCAGTTCATTCGCCTGGATGCTCGGCGTGTGTTCGCAATGGGCCAGCAGGATCGTCGGCACTTCGGCAAACAGGCGCTCGAGGATGCGCGGGTCGTCCACCAGCATATTGCCGGTGGAGGCGCCCATGAACACTTTGACCCCGGCCACTTCACGCGGGTCGAGGGCCGCGACGGTGTCGAGGTTGTCGTTGCTCACGCCAAAGTGAAAGCCGTAGTTGGCCACCGAGTGCAGCGCGGCGCGGCGCTTTTTATCGGCGAGCGCTTCCAGGTCGAGGGTGGCCGGATTGGTGTTGGGCATGTCCATGAAACTGGTGATGCCACCGGCCACCGCTGCGCGGGATTCGCTGTAGAAGCTGCCTTTGTCCGGCGCGCCGGGTTCGCGAAAGTGCACCTGGTCATCGATCATGCCCGGCAGCAGCCACTGGCCCTTGGCGTCGATGGTCACGGGCGCGTTGCAGCCTTCGATGCTGCTGGCGATCTTCTCGATGCGGCCGTTGGCGACCAGCACATCGGCGTCGAATTCCTGGCCTTCATTCACCAGGCGGGCATTGCGGATCAGCAGGCGGCTCATGGTTCAGAACTCGTTTTGCAGGGCTTTGTAGCCGCGCACCAGATCGACATTGGTGCGCGCCACGTCTTCGGAAAACTCCGAGGCGCTGACGCTCACCGGTGGGAATTGCGACAGGTCGGTGTTGGGGCCGATGCGGGTGGTGGAGGGCACGTAGAACGCATCCGGCAAGTCGCGCCCATCCACCACCGAGTTGTGGCGTACCACGCAGCCATCACCCACGGCGCAGTTGAACAGCACGCTGTTGAAGCCGATGAACACGCGGTCGCCGACGGTGCAGGGGCCGTGGACGATGGAGCGGTGGGCGATGGAGGTGAACTCGCCGATGGTCACCGCGGCGCCGGATTTGGAGTGGATGACCACGCCGTCCTGGATATTGGAGTTGGCGCCGATGGTGATCGGGTCCATGGCGCCGCTGGCGTCGACCTCGTCGGCGCGGATCACGGCGTAGGGGCCGACGAAGACGTTCTCGCCGATTATCACCTTGCCGCAGATGATTGCGGTTTTATCGACGTAGGCCGATTCGGCAATCACGGGCAGATCGCCGGACGGGTTTTTGCGGATCATGCTGAGGCTTCCGTAATGATGTGGACGTGCTCGCCATCGATGGCGTTGTAGAAGCAGGTGGGCCGACCGGTGTGGCAAGCGGGGCCTTGCTGATCGACGATCAGCAGCACGGCGTCGCCGTCGCAATCCAGGCGCGCTTCCACCAATTGTTGCCAGTGGCCGGAGCTTTCGCCCTTGCGCCACAGCCGCTGGCGCGAGCGCGACCAGTAGCAGACGTGGCCGCTGACCAGGGTTTCGTCGAGGGCCTGGCGGTTCATCCAGGCCAGCATCAACACCTCGCCGCTGCCGTGCTGTTGGGCGATGGCGGCGATCAGGCCGTCGCTGTTCCACGGCAGGGCGTCGAGCACGGAGTCGAGGGGGAAGCGGCTGCCCAGGGCCGCTCCTTCCAGGTCGAGCATGCTCAGGGTCATGGCTTGGCCAGGGCCGCGCACAGGGTGTTGAGGTTGTATTCGAACAGGCCGGTAAAGGTGCTGGCCGGGCCTTCGGCGGCGAGGGCGTCGGAGTACAGCGTGCCGCCGATTTGCGCGCCGCTTTCGTCAGCGATCTGTTTGAGCAGGCGCGAATCCTTGATGTTTTCCATGAACACGGCCTTGACCTTGTCTTTGCGGATCTGCGTGATGAGCGCTGCCACTTCGGCGGCAGACGGTTCACGTTCGGTGGACAGGCCCTGGGGCGCGAGGAACTCGATCCCGTAAGCCTGGCCCAGGTAACCGAAGGCGTCATGGGAGGTGACGATGCGGCGGTTGCCCGGCGGCAGTGCGCCGAACTTGGCCTTGGCTTCGGCCAGCAGGCGGTAGATGTCTTTCAGGTAGGTTTGGCTGTTGCGCTGGTAGTCGGCCTTGTTGGCCGGGTCGGCGGCGATCAGGGCCTTGGTGATGTTGTTCACATAGATTTCGGCGTTGGCCAGGTTGTGCCAGGCGTGCGGGTCGGGGATGGTTTCGCCGTCCTCGTCCATGGTGTGGGAAATCACGCCTTTGCTGGCGGTCACTACGGTGGCTTTGGTTTCGGTGCTGGTCACCAGGCGGTCCAGCCACGGCTCGAAGCCCAGGCCATTCTTGATGATGACGCTGGCCTTGAGCAGGGCCTTGGCGTCGTCCGGGGTGGGCTCGTAGGTGTGGGCATCGGCGTCCGGGCCGACCATGTTGCTGATCTGGATGTGCTCGCCACCGATCTGGTGGGTGATGTCATCGAGAATACTGAAGCTGGTGACCACCTGGAGTTTGTCGGCCGCCTGGGCCATCGACAGCGGCAGCAGAAGGCTGAACAGCACGAGTAGAGCGCGCATCGGGAAACACCTCATTGGGATGACAGCAAAGGCGGGCGGCGCAGCAAGCCGTGCACCGGACCGAAGACCACGGACAGCAGGTACCCGGCGCCCGCCACCAGCACGATGGCCGGGCCGCTGGGCAACGAGTAGTAGAACGACAGCAACAAGCCCAGCCATACCGACAGGCATCCCAGCACCGCCGATACCGCGATCAACACCGGCAGGCGCCGGCTCCAGAAACGTGAAGCGATGGCCGGCAACATCATCAGGCCCACCACCATCAGCGCGCCGATGGCCTGGAAGCCGATCACCAGGTTCAGCACTACCAGGGTCAGGAACAACCCATGCGCCAGCGGGCCGAGGCGGCTGACGGTTTGCAGGAACAGCGGGTCGAGGGTGTCCAGCAGCAGCGGTTTGTAGATCAGCGCCATGGCGAGCAGGCTGAACCCGGTGACCCAGAGCATGCCGGTGAGGGTGGTTTCGTCCACCGCCAGGGCGGAGCCGAACAGCAGGTGCAGCAGGTCCAGGCGCTTGCCGGCGAGGCCGAGGATCAGCACGCCAGCGGCAAGGGAGATGGGGTAGATGGCGGCGAGGCTGGCGTCTTCGCGCAGGCCGGTGCGGCGGGTGATCCACGCGGACAGGCCGGCGCCGAGGCCGCCGATGGTCAGCGCGGGCAGGCTGAGGCCGGCGAACCAGAAACCGAGGGCCGCGCCGGGCAGGATGCCGTGGGCCACGGCGTCGCCGATCAGGCTCATGCGCCGCAGGATCAGGAACACGCCGAGCGGCGCGGTGCTGCACGCGAGAACGAGCCCGCCGATCAGTGCGCGGCGCATGAAGACAAAATCAGCGAAAGGCATCCACAGGTGGGCGGCGAAGTGCATCAGGCCACCTGCATGTGCGGTTGTGGGCGGATCAGCTCTTTGCTGTTGCCGAACACGCAGCCGGTGCTTTTGATCTGCACCACTTGCTGGGTGTGCTGGCGCACCGAGGCGAGGTCGTGACAGACCACGATCAGTGTGCGGCCGGCGTCATGCCAGGCGTGGATGTGTTTCCAGCACAGCGCCTGGCCGTCTTCGTCGAGGGCGGCGTGGGGTTCGTCGAGCAGCAGCACCGGCGCTTCGGCCAGGCTCATGCGGGCGAGCAGGGCGCGTTGCAGTTCGCCACCGGACAAGGCCATCAACGGGCGATGTTGCAGGCCGCTGAGGCACCAGTCTTCCAGGACCGCCTCCAGGCGTTGGCTGCGTTGTTGCGGCGAGAGCTTCGTGCCCCAGAAACCGGCGGCGACCAACTCTTGCAGGCTGATGGGGAACTGGCGGTCGAGGTGCTGTTGCTGGGGCAGGAACGACAGGCCGCCACGGCGTGGAACGTCCACCGTGACTTTGCCCGCCAGCGGCTTTTGCAGGCCGGCGATGACTTTGAGCAGGCTGCTTTTGCCGGTGCCGTTGGCGCCGATGATGCCGGTGAGGCTGCCTTGTTGCAGCGTGAGATCGAGGGCGGGTGTCAGCGGTTGGCCGGGAGCGCCCCAGCGTAATGCGGTGCAGGCGATCATGCAGGGTGTCTCGTCCAGCGGCTTTCAGCCACGGCATCATGCGCGTGCAGGCTTTCGGCGTGGATCACTTTCAAGTGGAAGGTTTTGACGGCATCCGAGCGTTTCAAGGCGAGGTTAAGGCGGCGGGCGGCGTCTTCGCAGAACATCAGGTTCTGCCCGTTGGCCAGGGCGAAGGCTTGTTCGTCCGCGCGTTTCACGGCGGTTTGCACGGCGGTGCCGAGGGCGGCTTCGGCGTGGTCGATCAACTCAGTCAGTGCCAGGTCTGAGCCTTGCAACTGGATATTTAACTGCGCAGTGCTGCGCTGGCTGTGGGGTGTGGCGATGATGCCGCTGGCGCTGCCGAGCCAGTTCAGCACGTCCTCATGCTTGAGCGGCGTGTTGCTGAAGTCGTCGAGAAATTGCTGCTGAATCAACTGCCTGGCGAGGGCGGCGGAGCAAGGGCAGGTGGACGAGTAGGTAACGTCAATTTTTAGTTCCACGTGGAACATCTGGTTTTCCAGGCGCGCTTCGAGGCTCACCGGGTAGGCTTTCCAGCCGGCCAAAGGGCTGATAAGCGCCGGGCGTTTGAGCAGCAAGTCGGTGTGGATACGCAGGTAGGCGTTCTTAGATAAACCTTCATGTGTGTCGAGGAAACGCTGCAGTACATTACGCAGAAGTGCAGGCGTAAGCGGCTGCTGTTCAAACATCTCCAGCGCCAGGTACAGGCGTGACATATGAATGCCACGGGCTTCGCCATCGTCCAGGCTGACGCCGGCATCGGCGCGGGCGCTGAGGCGTTGGCCGTCGATCAGGATTGGCAGGGCGATGCCGCACATGCCTACCCAGTCGAGTGGCAAGGCTTGGCGTGAAGCCTGCGCGGCGATATCCGGCAGAGTCAGCGCATTCATAAGCAGGTCCATCGTTGGTAATAATTAGACATGTTATAGTATAACAATAGAGTCGACGATGAATATTCTGCTCCTGCCTTTTTTCAGCCCTGTCGAGTACGGACGCTCCTTTACCTGCGGTATTTTTCATGCACAGACGTCAGCTCCTCAATCTGCTCCTGGTCAGCCCACTGTTCACCTTGCCGTTTGCCGCCCACGCCACGCAGATCAGCAATGCGCGCCTGTGGCGCTCGGCGGACAAGCTACGACTGGTGTTCGACCTCAGTGGGCCGGTGCAGTACAAGACCTTTTCCCTGACCTCGCCGGAACGCTTGATAATCGACCTCAGCGGTGCGGGGCTCAGTGGTGATTTCTCGCAGTTGGCCTTGAAGAACAGCGGCATTACGTCGATCCGCTCGGGGCATTTCGGCAAGGCGGACACGCGCATCGTGCTGGACCTGGCCGCGCCGATGCAGCTCAACAGCTTTCTATTACCGCCGCAGGATGGCCAGGGTCATCGCCTGGTGCTGGACTTGACCAGCAGCACCCACGCGCCTCGGCAAATCGCCGCCGAGCCCGCGCCAATCTCGGACAAGGCGCACCCCAAGCGCGACATCATCGTGGTGGTCGACCCCGGCCACGGCGGTAAAGACCCGGGCGCTGTCGGCTCCAAAGGCCAGCGCGAAAAAGATGTGGTGCTGTCCATCGCCCAGTTGCTGGCCAAGCGTTTGAAGCGGGAGAAGGGCTTTGCCGTGAAGCTGGTGCGCAACGACGATTTCTTCGTGCCGCTGCGCAAGCGTGTGGATATCGCCCGGCAGCACAAGGCCGACATGTTCATCTCGGTGCATGCGGATGCCGCGCCACGGCTGACCGCGTCGGGGGCGTCGGTGTATGCGTTGTCGGAAGGGGGCGCGACGTCCGCCACGGCGCGCTTCATGGCGCAGCGCGAGAACGGTGCGGATTTGCTCGGCGCCACCACGCTGCTCAATCTCAAGGACAAGGACCCGATGTTGGCGGGGGTGATTCTGGATATGTCGATGAACGCCACCATCGCCTCCAGCCTGCAACTGGGCAGCTCGATCCTCGGCAGCCTGGAAGGCATCACCACCCTGCATCAGAAGCGCGTGGAACAGGCGGGATTCGCGGTGCTCAAGTCACCGGATGTGCCGTCGATCCTGGTGGAGACGGGGTTTATCTCCAATACCCGCGACGCCGAACGCCTGGTCACGGCGCGTCATCAACAGGCGGTCGCGGACGGTTTGTTCGACGGGTTGAAGAAGTATTTCCAGAAGAACCCACCGATGAACAGCTACATGGCCTGGGCCCAGGAGCAGAAGGGCGGCCAGGTCTAACAGCCGGTGATCCGGCTGCAGGTGAACTTGGCGCTGGAGCCGCCGGAGCTGGAAAACCGATTGATCGTGGTCCAGCCCACACGCCGCGTGTAGCCCACCCACGCCTCACCGTCCGAGGCCAACCCGGTAAAAAACGTCAGTTGCCCATAACGGCTGTTGGTCTGTGCCCAGCGGCGCTTGCCGATCACCTCAAAGCCGCGCAAATACGTGGTGCTGCCGACCGTCGCCACGCTGTAGGCATTGCCTTGCGGGTCTACGCAGGCCAACAGGTTGGCGCTGCGCGTGCACTTGGCCAGCAGGCTCGGCACTTGGGCGCAGGCCGGGCCTGCCACGGCCAACAACAGGGCGCACGCCAGGTATTTCATCAGGTTTCTCTGGGCTGGAAAGTGCTCAAGCATTGCGCCCTTCGTCGCGACGAGCAAGGGGGATTGGCTTATTTGTATTGTTATACTATAACATTAAAACACAGCCTGACCCGTGAACCGCTCCCCATGACTAGACAAGACCTGCTGGCACAGCCGCCCGCCGACTACATGAACGAAGCCCAGCAAGGCTTCTTCCGCGAACTGCTGTTGGCCCAGCGCAATGAGCTGCAAGCGCGCATTGACGCCGAGTTCCAGTTGCTGCGCGAGCAGGAACCCAACAGCGACCCCGCTGATGTCGGCAGCGCCGAAGAACAACGGCAATGGCAACTGCGCCTGCTGGAGCGCGAAAAGAAGCTGCTGGACAAGATCGACGACGCCTTCGAACTGCTGGCCCGTGGCGAATACGGCTGGTGCCGCGAAACCGGCGAGCCCATCGGCCTACAGCGCTTGTTGCTACGTCCTACCGCCACCCTGTGTATCGAAGCCAAAGAACGTGAAGAGCTGCGCGAACGCCATAAACGGGCGATTTGACCGGCCACCTGATGAGGAATACCTGATGCCCAATCGTCTCCCCGTTACTGTGTTGTCCGGCTTTCTCGGCGCCGGTAAAAGCACGCTGCTCAACTACGTCCTGCGCAACCGCGAAAACCTGCGGGTGGCTGTGATCGTCAACGACATGAGCGAAATCAACATCGATGGCAGCGAAGTCCAGCGCGACGTCACCCTCAACCGCGCCGAAGAAAAGCTGGTGGAGATGAGCAACGGCTGCATCTGCTGCACCTTGCGTGAAGACTTGCTGCTGGAAGTGGGAAAGCTCGCCAAGGAAGGTCGTTTCGATTACCTGCTGATCGAATCCACCGGCATCTCCGAGCCGTTGCCCGTGGCCGAAACCTTCACCTTTCGCGATGAAAACGAGCAAAGCCTGGCCGACATCGCCCGCCTGGACACCATGGTCACCGTGGTCGATGGCATGAACTTCCTGCTCGACTACCAGGCCGCCGAAAGCCTCGCCTCCCGCGGCGAAACCCTCGGTGAAGAGGACGAGCGCTCGATCACCGACCTGCTGATCGAACAGATCGAGTTCGCCGACGTGATCCTAATCAGCAAGATCGACCTGATTAGCAGCCGCGAACGCGAGGAGTTGATGGCAATCCTCGAACGTCTCAATGCCCAGGCCGAAATCATCCCGATGGTCATGGGTGAAGTGCCGCTGCACAAGATCCTCAACACCGGGCGCTTCGACTTCGAACGTGCGGCCCAGGCCCCGGGCTGGTTGCAGGAATTGCGCGGCGAACATGTGCCGGAAACCGAAGAGTACGGCATCGCGTCCACCGCTTACCGCGCGCGTCGACCGTTCCATCCCCAGCGCTTCTTCGACTTTATCGACCGCCCTTGGGTCAACGGCAAACTGCTGCGCTCCAAGGGCTTTTTCTGGCTGGCCAGCAAGCATCAGGACGCCGGCAGCTGGTCCCAGGCCGGCGGCCTGATGCGCCATGGTTTTGCCGGACGCTGGTGGCGCTTCGTGCCCAAAAGCCAGTGGCCGCAGGACGAAGAAAACGTCGCGGCGATCATGGGCAACTGGCAACTGAGCACCGGCGACTGCCGCCAGGAACTGGTGTTTATCGGGCAGAACATCGACTTCGCCGCCATGCGCGCCGAACTGGACGCCTGCTTGCTTAACGATGAAGAAATGGCCCTGGGCGTCGAAGGTTGGCGCTTGCTGGCCGATCCTTTTGGCCCCTGGTATGAAGAGGCAGCCGCCTGATGCTCGCCCCGGTAATCCCCCTGCGTCCCGTGATTCGCCAGACCCGCGGGGAAACCCCGCTGGCCCTGTCCGACATCCTCGAAGACGGCGTGAACCTGGCGCTGTGGCAGCGCCAGTTGCCCCTGCACATCGCCGAGTTCGGCGCCTTGCTGGTGTCGCTCAACGAGCCATTGGCCGACTCCATGGTGATCGAACTCGACAGCGAAGATGCCACGCCGAATTTGCAGGACCTGGCGTCCAGTTGTCGCGATCTTGAAGGCTACGAGGGCTTTACCGCCGATGTCGCGTGGCTGGTCAGCGCGTTTGCCTGCCTGCTGGGCGCCAAGCGTATTGGCGTGCGCCTGCGCCTGTTGGACAAGGCCATGTGCCCGCGTTTTCACGTCGATCACGTGCCGGTGCGGCTGATAACCACCTACGCGGGGGTTGGCAGCCAGTGGTTGCGTGAAGGGGTGATGGATCGCCGCCAGCTGAGCCAGGCGGATGCCGAACCGAGCGAACGCATCGAGCAGATCCACTGCGGCGAAGTCGCGCTGCTCAAGGGCACCAAATGGCACGGTAACGAAGGCCACGGCCTGATCCACCGTTCACCGGCATTAAAAGCGGATGAGCGCCGCTTGATCCTGACGCTGGATTGGCTCGCATAACCGCGTAGGATCAAACCCTCTACACGGCCTGAATGATGCCCTCCATGTTGCAGAACATTCCCACCCACGTGATTGCCGGCCCTCTGGGGGCCGGCAAGACCAGCCTTATCAAGCACCTGCTCGCCCAACGCCCGGCCAACGAACGTTGGGCCGTGTTGATAAACGAGTTTGGGCAGATTGGCCTGGACGCAGCGTTATTGACCCTGGATGACGACGGGATTGCCTTGGGCGAAGTCGCCGGCGGCTGCCTGTGCTGTGTGAATGGCGCTCCGTTCCAGGTCGGCCTGGGCCGTTTGCTGCGTAAGGCCAAGCCGGATCGGTTGTTTATCGAACCGTCGGGGCTGGGCCATCCCGCGCAGTTGCTCAAGCAGCTCAAGGCGGCGCCGTGGCAGGACGTGTTGGCGGTTCAGCCGTGCGTACTTGTACTGGATGCCCAGGCCCTGGCGGCGGGCAAACCCTTGCCGCAGGCGCAACAAGAAGCGCTGGCCAGTGCGGGGTTGTTGGTGTTGAACAAGGATGAAGGGCTGGACGCCGCACAACGCCAGGCCATCGAACGGCAGTTACCCGATTGCCCGCTCTACTGGACGCGCCAGGCGCACATGCCCCTCAAACAGTTGCCAGGCTTGAATGCCCAAGGGTACGGGGCTGTGGATAACTTCGACGTGCCCAAGGGGCTCGCGCAAATGCCGGCGATCTGGAGCGACCCCGCGCTGCCCATCTGCCTGAGCCAGGCCCAAGAGGGCGGCTGGAGCATCGGTTGGCGCTGGCACCCGAGCCAGCTATTCAATGCCGAGTGCCTGCATCAGTGGCTCACAGGCCTTGAGTGGCGCCGCGCCAAACTGGTTATCCACAGCAGCGAAGGCTGGCTCAGCGCCAACGCGGTGGATAACAGCCCACTCACCTGGCAACCCAGTGAATGGCGCCGCGATTCACGTATCGAATTGATCTTCAGCGCGCCACAGGACGTGGCGGCGCTACAAGCCGCGCTGGCCGCCTGTCGTCAGTGACGGTTCTTGCTGGCGTGGTCCTGGCGCCATTGGCTCAGTTCGATCACGTCGGCGCTGGGCAGCGGCGTCTTGATTTCGAACGGGTAGGGCGCCAGTTCGATCTGCGCGCTGTGGGCGCCGAATTGGGTGATGGTCCCCGGATGCCGGCTTTCGCCGGTCACGGTGAATTCGAAATTGTAGATGCGTGCCAGGCGCCGGCGGCCCTTGGCATCCTTCACAAACCCGATGCGCTTGAGCGCCACGGCGCCATCGAGCAGTTCGATGTCGAGCTTGGCGCAATGCTGCTTGACCCGCTCCAGCGCGCGCTCGCGCAGGCCGTGGTTATGCCACACCCAGGCTGCGCCGGTCGCCAGCAGCATCAACACGAAGATATTTCCCAGGGTCAGCATGCGAAAAACTCCAACAAAGTGAGAGCAGCTTAACTGTGTCGCCGGTCTGTCGTACAGGCTGCGTTTAGTCGCATACTGCGCGGCCAGAATCTCAATGGCTTTACGGACATTCCCTGCATGAAACGCACACCTCATCTGCTTGCGATCCAGTCTCATGTGGTCTTTGGCCACGCCGGAAACAGCGCCGCCGTGTTCCCCATGCAGCGCGTCGGGGTGAACGTCTGGCCGCTGAACACGGTGCAGTTCTCCAACCACACCCAGTATGGCCAGTGGGCCGGCGAAGTGTTGGCGCCACAGCAAATTCCGGCGCTGGTGGAAGGCATTGCGGCGATTGGCGAGTTGGGCAACTGCGATGCGGTGCTGTCTGGCTACCTGGGCAGTGCCGACCAAGGCCGCGCGATTTTGACCGGTGTGGCGCGGATCAAGGCGATCAACCCCAAGGCCCTGTACCTGTGCGACCCGGTCATGGGCCACCCGGAAAAGGGCTGCATCGTGCCCCAGGAAGTCAGCGATTTCCTGCTGGACGAAGCGGCGGCGATGGCCGACTTCCTGTGCCCCAACCAACTGGAACTGGACAGCTTTGCCGGGCGCAAGCCGCAGTCGCTGTTCGATTGCCTGGCCATGGCCAAGGCCTTGTTGGCGCGCGGGCCGAAGGCGGTACTGGTTAAGCACTTGGATTATCCGGGCAAGTTGCCGGAAGGGTTCGAGATGCTGCTGGTGACCAATGAGGGCAGCTGGCACCTGCGCCGGCCATTGCTGGCGTTTCCGCGTCAGCCGGTGGGCGTGGGCGACCTGACGTCGGGGTTGTTCCTGGCGCGGGTGTTGCTGGGCGATAGCCTGGTGGCGGCCTTCGAATTCACCGCTGCGGCGGTGCATGAAGTGCTGTTGGAAACCCAGGCGTGTGCGAGTTATGAGCTGGAGCTGGTGCGGGCGCAGGACCGTATTGCCCATCCGCGGGTGCGTTTTGAAGCTACACCGATAGGCCTGTAACACCGAAAATTAAAAATGTGGGAGCGGGCTTGCTCGCGAATACGGTGGTTCAGTTGGAACATCTCTGA
>NZ_JANLGL010000152.1:0-14505 GCF_024655625.1 Pseudomonas sp. 18.1.10 | reverse complement strand
GTGGCTCAAGGACTTGGAATAAAGGTTTAGACCGAGTCGCGCCCTTCGCGAGAAAGCCCCCTCCCACATTTTGACCCCATTTACATGTTGGTACACGGTCAAGTGTGGGAGCGGGCTTGCTCGCGAATGCAGGCGACTCGGTCTCAGCACTCCACCGCACTCACCGCCAACCCCCCCCGCGATGTCTCCTTGTACTTGTCATGCATATCCGCCCCGGTATCGCGCATGGTGCGGATCACCCGGTCCAGCGAGATAAAGTGCTGGCCGTCACCGCGCAGGGCCATCTGCGCCGCGTTGATCGCCTTCACCGCCGCAATCGCATTGCGCTCGATGCACGGCACTTGCACCAACCCGCCCACCGGGTCGCAGGTCAGGCCGAGGTTGTGTTCCAGGCCGATTTCGGCGGCGTTGCACAGTTGCTCCGGCGTGGCGCCGAGGATTTCCGCCAGCCCGGCAGCGGCCATGGCGCAGGCGGAACCGACTTCGCCCTGGCAACCCACTTCGGCGCCGGAGATCGAGGCGTTCTTCTTGCACAGGATGCCCACCGCCGCGGCGCCGAGCATGTAGTCCACGACGTTGGCTTCGGTGACTTCTTCGCTGAACTTCATGAAGTAGTGCAACACCGCCGGGATGATCCCCGCCGCGCCGTTGGTGGGGGCGGTAACCATGCGCCCACCGGCGGCGTTTTCCTCGTTCACCGCGAGGGCGAACAGGTTGACCCACTCCATCGCGCTCAAGGTCGAGCCGATCACGTTGGGCTTGCCCAGTTCCTGCAAGCTGCGGTGCAGCTTGGCCGCGCGGCGGCGTACGTTGAGGCCGCCCGGCAGGATGCCTTCGTGCTTGAGGCCCTGCTCCACGCAATCTTGCATGGCGCGCCAGAGCTTCATCAGGCCGCTGCGGATTTCTTCTTCGCTGCGCCAGACCTTTTCGTTCGCCAGCATCAGCTCGGCGACGCGCAGGTTGTGGCTCTTGCACAGCTGCAACAGCTCTGCCGCGCTGGAAAAATCGTAAGGCAGCTCGGTGCGGTCCATGTCGGCCACGCCGCTTTGGGCCTGGGCTTCATCCACCACAAAACCGCCGCCCACGGAATAGTAGGTGTCGCGGTGCAACTCGCCGTTGTCGCCATGCACCACGAGGGTCATGGCATTGGGGTGGAACGGCAGGTTTTCGTCGAGCAGTTGCATGTCGCGGGCCCACACGAAAGGCACCGGCAGGCGCCCGTCGAGCAATAACGTGTCGGTTTCGCGCAGGGTGGCGATGCGAATGCCGATCTGCGACGGGTCGATGGCGTCGGGCCACTCGCCCATCAGGCCCATGATGGTGGCGGTGTCGCTGCCATGGCCGATGCCGGTGGCCGACAACGAGCCATAGAGCTGCACTTCGACGCGGCGTACTTGGTCCAGCCACTCGCGTTCGCGCAAGCCTTGCACAAACAACGCCGCGGCGCGCATGGGGCCGACGGTGTGCGAACTCGAAGGCCCGATGCCGATCTTGAACAGGTCGAAAACGCTGATAGCCATTGCCGTGGAACTCCTCGATAAGCACGGGCCAGGCATGAACGAGGTGCTACGCTCAGATCGCCCAGATGGCGGCATCATCAGCCTTTTGTTCGTCATCACGGCGTCTCACACCGACGTAACCATGCTCACTAACGCCGCTCACGTGCGAAGCGGTGTTTTGGCCGTTTTTTGCGGTGCAGAGGGGTAAAAACAGCAGTTTTACCTCTGGAAAAATCTGTAAGCGACGTCACCGACACTGGATACGACCATCCCTGTACTGGATACGACGCCCCCTGTAGGCGTCAGATTTTCACTGGTACATGATCGGTCTCGACTCGTTTGCAAGGCACCGTGCCAGAGCTGTTGTCGCACGTACCAACCGCAACACCTATAAAGCGCGGCGAAGGCCGCCAGAAAAAACACAGGAGTCTAGCCCTATGAAAGGTTCACCCCAGTTGTTGTTGGCCGCCATGTTGAGTCTGCCAGTCCTGGCGCACGCTGCAGAACCGGCACAATGTCAGACCGTCAACTTCTCCGATGTCGGCTGGACCGACATCACCGTCACCACCGCGACCACCAGCGAAGTCCTCAAGGGCCTGGGCTACAAGCCACGCACCACGATGATTTCGGTACCGGTGACCTACAAGTCCCTGGCCGACGGCAAGAACATGGACATCTTCCTCGGCAACTGGATGCCGACCATGGAAAACGACATCAAGCAGTACCGTGATGCCGGCACCGTGGAAACCGTGCGCGCCAACCTGGAGAACGCCAAGTACACCCTGGCGGTCCCCGAGGCGCTGTACAACAAGGGCCTGAAAGACTTCGCCGATATCGCCAAATTCAAGGACGAGCTGGGCGGCAAGATCTACGGCATCGAGCCGGGCAACGACGGCAACCGCACCATCCAGACGCTGATCGACAAAGACGCCTTCGGCCTGAAAACCGCCGGCTTCAAAGTGGTCGAGTCCAGCGAAGCCGGGATGCTCTCCCAGGTCGAGCGCGCGGCCAAGCGCGACCAGGCCATCGTGTTCCTCGGTTGGGAACCGCACCCGATGAACACCCGCTTCAAGATGAAGTACCTGACCGGTGGGGATGATTCATTCGGCCCCAACTACGGCCAGGCGACCATCTACACCAACACCCGCAAGGGCTACTCCGAGGAATGCAGCAACGTCGGTCAGTTGCTGAAAAACCTGGTGTTCACCCTGGACATGGAAAGCACCCTGATGGGCAAAGTCCTGGACGACAAACAAAAACCCGACGCGGCCGCCAAAGCGTGGCTCAAAGCTAACCCGCAAGTCCTCGACACCTGGCTCGCCGGTGTTACCACTGTGGATGGCAAACCTGGACTGGACGCCGTGAAAGCCTATCTCGCCAAGTAACACCGTTGTCCCCGGGGCGGTACGCTGCCCCGGGATGTTTTCCCTCTTCGCATGTGGACATTCACTACCATGCTGACTGAACAGAAAATCCCACTAGGCCAGTACATCGCTGCCTTCGTCGAATGGTTGACCCAACACGGCGCCAACTACTTCGACGCCATCGCATCGACCCTGGAAACGATGATCCACGGCGTGACATTCGCGCTGACCTGGTTCAATCCGCTGGCATTGATCGGTCTGATTGCGCTGCTGGCTCACTTTATTCAACGCAAATGGGGCCTGACCGTCTTTGTCATCGCCTCCTTCCTGCTGATCCTCAACCTGGGGTACTGGCAGGAAACCATGGAGACCCTGGCGCAAGTGCTGTTCGCCACCCTGGTCTGCGTGGTCATCGGCGTGCCGCTGGGCATTGTTGCCGCGCACAAGCCACTGTTCTACACGATGATGCGCCCGGTCCTCGATCTGATGCAGACCGTACCGACCTTCGTCTACCTCATCCCTACCCTGACCCTCTTCGGGCTGGGTGTGGTGCCTGGCTTGATCTCGACGGTGGTGTTCGCGATTGCCGCGCCGATCCGCCTGACCTACCTGGGTATCCGCGACGTTCCCCAGGAGCTGCTCGACGCCGGCAAAGCCTTTGGCTGCTCGCGCCGCCAACTGCTCTCGCGCATCGAACTGCCCCACGCCATGCCGAGCATCGCTGCCGGCATTACCCAATGCATCATGCTGTCGTTGTCGATGGTGGTGATCGCGGCCCTGGTGGGCGCCGACGGCCTCGGCAAACCGGTGGTCAACGCACTCAACACCGCTGACATCGCCCTGGGCTTTGAAGCCGGCCTGGCAATCGTCCTGCTGGCCATCATGCTCGACCGCATCTGCAAACAACCCGACGCCAAAGTAGGGGGTGATGCATGAGCATTATCCGATTCGACAAGGTCGACGTGATCTTTTCCAAAGACCCACGCGAAGCGCTCAAGCTGCTGGACCAGGGCATGAGCCGTAACGAAATCCTGAAAAAGACCGGGCAGATTGTCGGCGTAGAAAAAGCCAGCCTGGACATCGAGAAAGGCGAGATCTGCGTGCTGATGGGCCTGTCGGGCTCGGGCAAATCCAGCTTGCTGCGCTGCATCAACGGCCTCAACACCGTGAGCCGTGGCCAGTTGTTCGTGGAGCATGAAGGTCGCCAGATCGACATCGCCTCCTGCACCCCGGCCGAGCTGAAAATGATGCGCACCAAACGCATCGCCATGGTGTTCCAGAAGTTCGCCCTGATGCCCTGGCTGACAGTGCGCGAAAACATCAGCTTCGGCCTCGAGATGCAAGGCCGCCCGGAGAAAGACCGGCGCAAGCTGGTGGATGAAAAACTCGAGCTGGTAGGCCTGACCCAATGGCGCAACAAGAAGCCGGACGAGCTGTCGGGCGGCATGCAGCAGCGCGTCGGCCTGGCCCGCGCGTTGGCGATGGACGCCGACATTTTGCTGATGGACGAACCCTTCTCCGCCCTCGACCCGCTGATCCGCCAAGGCTTGCAGGACGAGCTGCTGGAGCTGCAACGCAAGCTGAGCAAGACCATCGTGTTTGTAAGCCACGACCTCGACGAGGCGCTCAAGCTGGGCAGCCGTATCGCGATCATGAAAGACGGCAAGATCATCCAGTACAGCGTGCCGGAAGAAATCGTGCTGAACCCGGCAGACGACTATGTGCGCACCTTCGTCGCCCATACCAACCCGCTGAACGTGCTGTGCGGGCGCAGCCTGATGCGCACCCTGGACAACTGCAAGCGCATCAACGGTTCAGTCTGCCTGGACCCGGGCGGCGATTCGTGGCTGGACCTGGCCGAAGGCAACACCATCAAGGGTGCTCGCCAGAATGGCGCAGTGATGAACCTGCAGAACTGGACGCCGGGGCAAGCGGTGGAAGGTTTGGGCCGGGTGCCGACGCTGGTGGATTCGAATATCGGCATGCGTGATGCGTTGCAGATTCGCTATCACACCGGGAACAAGCTGGTGTTGCATGACAACAACCGGGTGGTGGGGATCTTGGGGGATAGCGAGCTGTACCATGCCCTCCTGGGCAAAAACCTGGGCTAACACCCCAAACCCACCTGAAGACACTGGGTCAATGTGGGAGCTGGGTGCCCTGCATTAGTTTTAGTTAATCCACCAACCTAATCGCAGGCAAGCCAGCTCCCACAGTTGACCGCATTGCAGTCTTGAGAAAGCGGCGCCAGTGACGGCGCCGCTCGCTTCAACTATCAGCTATAGACCCGGCCAAGGAGCTGCCGATGGCTTTCAAACTGATCGAGCACGTCCCGGGTGATCTGTTCCTGGGCAAAGCCCATCAGGTCGTATTCCTGAGGCCCGTTGTGCAGGTACACCTCGGCACGGTAGTAGCGGGTGCGCTCTTCTTCAGGCAAGTCAGTGGAAGCCGACGAGTAAGCATCCAGGCTCACTTCGTAGACAAACGGGTTGCCCTCTTCCATCTCGATGCGCACACCGATGCAGCGCTTGGATTTGCCCAGCAAGGTCTGCACTTCCAACCCTTGCTCACGCAGCGCAACAGCGGCTTCTTCCAACGCCGGCGTTACGTGCTTGTCCATGAAACGTTGCACCGTGCCCTGGCTCGGTTGCAGGTCCAGCGCGGTCAGGCGCTCGCTGAAACCACGACGGCCACGCTCGGCCAATTGCGCCTGCTCTTGTTCGATGGCCACGTCCTGGCGCATCGCCTTGTGCAAGCCGAACATAAAGAACACCAGCACCACCGAGAACGGCAGCCCTGCCAGCACCACCATGGTCTGCATGGCCTGGAAGTTGCCGGCAAACAGCAAGCCAATGGTCACCAGGGTTATCACTGCCGACCAGAAGATCCGCAGCCAATGCGGCGCGTCTTCGTCCACGTTGCCGCCTTTGCACGACAGGTTGGCCATCATCACCGCGCCGGAATCCGCCGGGGTCAGGAACAGCACAAAGCCGACAAAGATCGACACACCGATGACGATTTTCGACGCCGGGTAATGCTCCAGCAGTTGGTAGATGGCCATCGACGGCTGTTCCAGCGCCGTCGTGCCCAACTCCACCGCACCGTGGTTGAGCACCAGGTCCAACGCCGAGTTACCAAAGATCGACAGCCACGCCAGGGTGAAGCCCAGCGGGATCAGCAGCACGCCGGCCACCAGTTCACGCACCGAGCGACCACGGGAAATCCGCGCGATAAACATGCCGACGAATGGCGCCCAGGAAATCCACCAGGCCCAGTAGAACAGGGTCCACAGGCCCATCCAGCCTTCGGTCTTCGCCGCGTCGCCTTCGTACACATAGAGGTCGAAGGTTTTCAGCACGATACCGTTGAGGTAGTCACCGGTGTTCTGCACCAGGCCGTTGAGCAGGTGCAGGGTCGGGCCAAACAGCAGCACAAAGATCAGCAGGCCGCTGAACAGCACGATGTTGAGGTTGGACAGGCGGCGAATGCCGTTCTCCACACCCGACACGGCGGCGATGGTCGCCACGGTGCTCATCACGATAATCACGATCAGCAGGTTGGTGTTGTTGTGCTCCATGCCGAACAGGTTTTCCAACCCGGACGACACTTGCATCGCGCCAATCCCCAGGTTGGTCACCAGGCCCAGCAGGGTCACGAACATGCCGAAACCGTCCACCGCGTGGCCGGCCGCGCCCTTCACCCAACGCTCGCCCACCAGCGGGTACAGCGCCGAACGCAAGGCCAGCGGCTGGTTATGACGGTAGGCGAAGTACGCCACGGCCAGGCCGACCAGGGCGTAGATCGCCCAGCCGTGCAGGCCCCAGTGCAGGAAGGTCAATTGCAGCGCCTGGCGGGCAGCCGTGTTGCTGGCGGCCACGCCTTCGGGCGGGTTGAAGTAGTGATCCAACGGCTCCGAGGCGCCGAAGTACAACAGCGAGATGCCGATACCCGACGAGAACAACATGCCGGCCCAGGCGCCGTAGCTGAAGTCCGGGGTGTCGTCCTTGCTGCCCAGTTTCAATTTGCCGTAGGACGAAAACGCCAGGCCGACCACAAACACCAGGTAGGCGGCGATGACCACCATGTAGTACCAGCCAAAGCTTTTCGACAGCCACGCTTGCGCGACGCCGAGCATGCGCCCGGCCTCCTGCGGGGCGATGATGAGGATGGCGGTCAACAACAGAATCAACGCGGTGGAGGTGTAGAACACCCAACCGTTGACCCGCACCTTTTCTGGCGGGGTCTTTATAAGAGAGGCAGAACTCATGGCGCAGATGCTCCGGGCAGTGCGAAAGAGAAACACAAGGCAGCGGTTATCCCGGGACATCGCTTTATGGGCAGGCGACGGACGGGTGTTATAAAGACACCCCGAAAACCCTTGGCCCCCTACCGGACCGGTAGACAGGGCGTTTCAAGGGTGTTTGCAGGTGTCATTTGTCGCGGCTCCCAGGCAGGAAACTTCTGTAGGCAGCGACCATTTGTCGCAGATCTTATTCTTTGTTGATTGAACGTTCAATCAAAACAAAATAGACTGGCCATCAAGCCGACGGACGTTTATCGCCAGTCGGCAGGCCTAAGGAGAGGTGCTACATGCCCAAGGTCGGTATGCAACCCATACGCCGCCAGCAATTGATCGAAGCCACCTTGACGGCCATCGATCAGGTCGGGATGGGAGATGCCAGCATTGCGCTGATCGCCCGTTTGGCCGGCGTCTCGAACGGCATCATCAGTCACTACTTCAAGGACAAGAACGGCCTTATTGCAGCGACGATGCGCTACTTGATGAACGCGCTGATCGATAACGTCCACGAACGCCGACTGGCCCTGACGGACGACAGCCCACGGGCGCACCTTCAGGTCATCATCGAGGGCAACTTCGACGCCAGCCAGGTCAACGGACCGGCGATGAAAACCTGGCTGGCCTTCTGGGCCACCAGCATGCACCACCCGTCATTGCACCGGTTGCAGCGGATCAACGATCAACGTCTGTATTCCAACCTGTGCTGCCAGTTCCGCCGAGTGCTGCCATTGCCGCACGCACGCAAAGCAGCCCGCGGGCTGGCGGCCCTGATCGACGGTTTGTGGTTGCGCGGCGCCCTGTCGGGAGACGCTTTCGACACGGCGCAGGCGCAACGGATCGCTTACGAATACATGGATTTCCAATTGGCCAAGCAGGTGAGTTAGAGCACACATAAACCGCTCAACCCCTGAACGCTGCCGCACCGGCCTACGGTGCGGTGGTCAACGCCAACCACTTATGCACTTGCGAGGACTTTATGGCCCGTTTCGAACTGCAAAAACTCTACATTGACGGCGGCTACAGCGACGCTGGCAGCGATGCCACCTTCGAAGCCATCAACCCGGCTAACGGTGAAGTTCTCGCCCAAGTGCAACGCGCAACGAAAGAAGACGTTGAACGTGCCGTGGTCAGCGCCGAAAAAGGCCAGAAAATCTGGGCCGCCATGACCGCCATGGAGCGTTCGCGCATCCTGCGTCGTGCCGTCGACATCCTGCGCGAGCGCAACGACGAGCTGGCCGCCCTGGAAACCCTGGACACCGGTAAAGCCTTCTCCGAAACCAAGTACGTCGACATCGTCACCGGTGCCGACGTGCTGGAATACTACGCAGGCCTGGTGCCAGCGATCGAAGGCGAGCAGATCCCACTGCGCGACACCGCATTCGTCTACACCCGCCGCGAGCCGCTGGGCGTGGTCGCTGGTATCGGCGCGTGGAACTACCCGATCCAGATCGCCCTGTGGAAATCCGCGCCAGCCCTGGCCGCCGGTAACGCAATGATCTTCAAACCCAGCGAAGTCACCTCGCTGACCACCCTGAAACTGGCCGAGATCTACACCGAAGCCGGCGTTCCAGCAGGCGTGTTCAACGTATTGACCGGCAGCGGCCGTGAAGTCGGCACCTGGCTGACCGAGCACCCGCGCATCGAAAAAATCTCCTTCACCGGCGGCACCGACACCGGTAAGAAGGTCATGGCCAGCGCGTCCAGCTCTTCGCTGAAAGACGTGACCATGGAACTGGGCGGCAAGTCCCCGCTAATCATCTTCGACGACGCCGACCTCGACCGCGCCGCCGACACCGCGATGATGGCCAACTTCTACAGCTCGGGCCAGGTCTGCACCAACGGCACCCGCGTGTTTGTACCGAAGCACCTGCAAGCGGCGTTTGAAGCCAAGATCGTTGAACGCGTTGCACGCATTCGCGTCGGCAACCCGGAAGACGAAAACACCAACTTCGGCCCGCTGGTCAGCTTCCAGCACATGGAAAGCGTGCTGGGCTACATCGCCAAGGGCAAAGAGCAAGGCGCCCGCCTGCTGTGCGGCGGCGACCGTCTGACCGATGGCGACTTCGCCAAAGGCGCCTTCGTGGCCCCGACCGTGTTCACCGACTGCACCGACGACATGGTCATCGTGCGTGAAGAAATCTTCGGCCCAGTGATGGCGATCCTGACCTACGAAACCGAAGAAGAAGTGATCCGCCGCGCCAACGACACCGACTTCGGCCTGGCCGCTGGCCTGGTGACCAAGGACCTGAACCGCGCACACCGCGTGATTCATCAGCTGGAAGCGGGTATCTGCTGGATCAACGCCTGGGGCGAGTCCGACGCGAAGATGCCGGTGGGCGGCTACAAGCAGTCGGGTGTGGGCCGTGAGAACGGCATCAGCTCGCTGAACAACTTCACCCGCATCAAATCGGTACAGGTTGAGCTGGGCGATTACGTCTCGGTGTTCTAAGACCCGAGTCCTGTATTGCCTGCGAGGCCGCCTTCGCGGGCAAGCCCGCTCCCACATTTTGACCGTGTAAACCCGATCAAATGTGGGAGGGGGCTTGCCCCCGAAGAGGCCCTTGCTGACCACACATCAAAGAGGGTGCATTTATGTCCCAAGAATACGACTACATCATCGTGGGTGCCGGCTCCGCCGGTAACACCCTGGCGACCCGTCTTACCGAAGACGAAGGCGTCACCGTCCTGCTGCTGGAAGCCGGCGGCCCCGACTACCGCTTCGACTTCCGCACGCAAATGCCAGCGGCGCTGGCGTTCCCGCTGCAAGGCCGTCGCTACAACTGGGCCTACGAAACCGATCCAGAGCCCCACATGGACGGCCGTCGCATGGAATGCGGGCGCGGCAAGGGCCTGGGCGGTTCCTCCCTTATCAACGGCATGTGCTACATCCGTGGCAACGCGATGGACTACGACGGCTGGGCGAAACTGCCAGGCCTGGAAAACTGGACCTACCTCGACTGCCTGCCGTACTTCCGCAAAGCGGAAACCCGCGACATCGGCCCCAACGATTGGCACGGTGGCGATGGCCCGGTCAGCGTGACCACGCCTAAAGCGGGCAACAACCCGCTGTTCCACGCCATGGTTGAAGCCGGCGTGCAGGCCGGTTACCCGCGCACCGTGGACTTGAACGGCTACCAGCAAGAAGGCTTCGGCCCGATGGACCGTACCGTCACGCCTAAAGGCCGTCGCGCCAGCACCGCACGCGGTTACCTGGACACCGCCAAGAAGCGTTCCACACTGACCATCGTCACCCACGCCCTCAGCGACAAAGTGCTGTTTGAAGGCAAGCGTGCCGTTGGCGTGCGCTACCTGATCGGCGCGGCTGAAGAGCGCGTGGAAGCCCGTGCACGCAAAGAAGTGATCGTGTGCAGTGGCGCCATCGGCTCGCCGCAACTGCTGCAACGCTCCGGCGTCGGCCCGGCCGAACTGCTGAACAACCTCGACATCCCGGTGGTCCACGACCTGCCTGGCGTCGGCGAAAACCTGCAGGACCACCTTGAGCTGTACCTGCAATACGCCTGCACCCAACCGGTGTCGCTGTACCCATCGCTGCTCTGGTACAACCAGCCGGCCATCGGTGCCGAGTGGCTGTTCAACGGCACCGGCATCGGCGCCAGCAACCAGTTCGAAGCGGGCGGCTTTATCCGTACCCGTGAAGAATTCGAATGGCCGAACATCCAGTACCACTTCCTGCCGGTGGCGATTAACTACAACGGCAGCAACGGTGTGAAAGAGCACGGCTTCCAGGCGCACATGGGCTCCATGCGTTCGCCGAGCCGTGGGCGCATCCAGCTGAAGTCGAAGAACCCACGGGACTACCCGAGCATCCTCTTCAACTACATGGCCACCGAGCAGGACTGGCAGGAATTCCGCGACGGCATCCGCCTGACCCGGGAAATCATGCAACAGCCGGCACTGGACCAATACCGTGGCCGCGAAATCAGCCCAGGTATTGAAGTGCAAACCGACGAGCAACTCGACAAGTTCATCCGTGAACACGCCGAGACCGCGTTCCACCCGTCCTGCTCGTGCAAGATGGGCACCGACGACATGGCCGTCGTGGACAGCGAAGGCCGCGTGCATGGCCTGCAAGGCCTGCGTGTGGTGGATGCGTCGATCATGCCGATCATCACCACCGGCAACCTGAACGCGCCGACGATCATGATCGCCGAGAAAATCGCCGACAAGATCCGTGGCCGCCAGCCGCTGCCGCGCAGCACCGCCGACTACTACGTGGCCGGCGATGCGCCGGTGCGTGGCAAGCCGTTGCGTGAAATTGCGCAGTAACTGAAATACCGCGGTGCTCCCTTCGCGAGCAAGCCCGCTCCCACACTGGCCGTGTTCACAAATTTAGATAGGTGAATGCAGTCAAATGTGGGAGCGGGCTTGCCCGCGATGAGGCCCGAACAGTCACTGCAAAACCCCTCCTTGATCGGCTACTCTGTTCGCCTGCCCGCGACGAGCCGCCCACAAGGAAGGCCCCATGTTCGACTACCACGCCACACTCAAACAGCACTTCGCTGCCCTGCGCACCCGCGCCGAATTCTTCTCCCTGCGCTACGTCCGCGAATCCGGCCACTACCTGGCCGTGCGCAAGAACGTCGCCGAACCGCCGCACCTGAACCACGACGAAGGCGCCATGCTCACCGTGCGTCTCAACGGTGTGGAAGCCTACGCCGCCACCAACGACATTTCCCTCGCCGGCCTGCAAGCCGCCCTTGAGCGCGCCGAACAGCAAGCCCGGCAGATCCTGCCCCACGCCCTGCTCAACCTGCGCGACCAGCCGGTGTCCAGCGATGTGGCTGACTACCTGTCCCCCGATCTCGAGCAAGCCTTCCCGTCCCTGAGCGACTGCTACCAGTTGCTGGGCGACGAGTCTGCCGCCGTGCCCAAAGACGAGCGCCTGGTGAACTGGGAAGTCAGCCTCGGCCTGACCCGCGTCGAACAGATCTACCTCAACAGCGCCGGCGCCGAACTGCGCCAGGCCCAGCGCTTTGTGTTCCCCGGCGTCAACGTCACCGCCTACGACGGCCATGACAGCCAGACCCGCACCCTGGGCGGTAGCAACTTCGGCCAGCAAGGCGGCTTTGGCGTCATCAACCGCTTCGGCCTGGCCGGCGCCGCGCCGCGTATTGCCGACGAAGCCCTGCAACTGTTGCTCGCGCCAAACACCCCCAACGGCCCACGCGACCTGTTGCTGATGCCCGACCAGATGATCCTGCAGATCCACGAATCCATCGGCCACCCGCTGGAACTGGACCGCATCTTGGGCGATGAGCGCAATTACGCCGGCACCAGTTTTGTCAAAGCCAGCGACTTCGGCCAGCTGCAATACGGCTCACCGCTGCTCAACGTGACCTTCGACCCAGAAATCCCGGAGCAACTCGCCAGCTACGGCCATGACGACGACGGCACGGCTGCCAGCAAACAGTTCCTGATCCGCGATGGGCTGTTGCTCAAGCCGTTGGGCGGCGCGCTGTCGCAATTCCGTTCGGGCATGAGCGGCGTCGCCAACAGCCGCGCCAGCAGCTGGAACCGCGCGCCCATCGACCGCATGGCCAACCTGAACATCGAAGCCGGCGACCAGAGCTTCGAACAGCTGGTGGGCGGCATTGAAAACGGCATCCTGATGTCCACCAACCGCTCGTGGTCCATTGATGACGCGCGCAATAAATTCCAGTTCGGCTGCGAATGGGGCCAGTTGATCGAAAACGGCGAGCTCAAAGGCGTGGTGAAAAACCCCAACTACCGGGCAATTTCCGCGCAGTTCTGGCGCAACCTCAGCGCCGTCGGCGATGCCAGCACCTTCAAGGTGCTGGGCACGCCGAACTGCGGCAAAGGCGAACCCAACCAGGTGATCCGCGTGGGGCATGCGTCGCCCGCGTGTGTGTTCAGCAACGTCGATGTATTTGGGGGAGAGGCCTGATGGAAAACTTCAAGGCACTGGTGGAATGGCTCAAGCAGGCCATCACCGACAACGAACAATTCCACCTGGGTTACGCCGCAGAAGCGTCCGAGTTCGTGCGCTTCAACCACGCCAAGGTGCGCCAGGCCGGGCAGGTGCAGCAGGCCAGCGTTCACCTCAAGCTCATCAACGACGGGCGCCATGCCGACCTCGGCATCACCCTGGCCGGCGAACCGGCGCTGGATCGCCAACGCCTCGCCGATGGCCTGCAACAGTTGCGCGAGACCTTGCCACTGCTGCCACAAGACCCGTACCTGCTGCTCAACCACAACGCCTGGCACAGCAGCAACGAACAGGCCCAGCCGTTGCCGGAGCTGGCCCAGGTGTTGGAAGACATCAGCCGCGCCGCCGAAGGTGTCGACCTGGTCGGCTTCTATGCCGCAGGTCCCATCAGCCGTGGCTTCGCCAGTTCATCGGGCGCCTTCGGCTGGCACCAGGCCAATAGTTTCAACTTCGATTTCAGCCTGTTCCATGCCAACGGCGAAGCGGTTAAAGCCAGCTACGCCGGGCACACCTGGGACAGCCGCGAATTTGCCGCGCGCTTCCAGCAAGCCCGTGAGCAGCTCGAATTCCTCGGCCGCCCGCTGCACAAACTGGCGCCGGGACAGTACCGCGCCTACCTCGCCCCGGCGGCGCTGGAAGAAATCATCGACCTCATCACCTGGGGCGGTTTTTCCGCCCAGGCCATCGCCAGCAAAAGCAGTGCGCTGCAAAAGCTGTACGCCGGCGAACAGTCCCTGAGCCCGCTGGTGACGGTGAGTGAGCACGTCAGCGCTTCCCTCAGCGAAGCGTTTTCCAGCGAAGGCTACCCGCGCGGCGACGTCACGCTGATCGACGCCGGCAAGGCCGCAGGCGAATTGATCAACTCCCGCAGCGCCGCCGAATACGGCCTGAGCACCAACGGCGCCAGCAGTGACGAAGCGCCCAGCGCCTTGCAAATGGCGGCGGGCAGCCTGGCCCAGGCCGACATCCTCAAGCAGTTGGGCACCGGTTTGTACATCAGCAACCTGTGGTACCTGAACTACTCCGACCTGCCGGCCGCACGCCTGACCGGCATGACGCGCTTTGCCACGTTCTGGGTGGAAGACGGCGAGATCAAGGCGCCGGTGAGCACGATGCGCTTTGATGACAGTGTGTACAGCCTGCTGGGGGCGCAGTTGGAGGCGCTGACGGCGGAGCGGGAGTTGTTGTTGTCGGCGAGCACCTACGACCAGCGCAATACCTCCTCCAACTTGCTGCCAGGCGCCTTGGTAAAGCGCCTGACACTGACCCTCTAAACACAGCAAATCCCCTGTGGGAGCGGGCTTGTGTGGGAGCGGGCTTGCTCGCGAAAGCAGTGTGTCAGTCACTGAATGAGTTGACGGGTCCACCGCATTC
>NZ_JANLGL010000151.1:0-14593 GCF_024655625.1 Pseudomonas sp. 18.1.10 | reverse complement strand
GACTGAACCACCGCATTCGCGAGCAAGCCCGCTCCCACACAAGCCCGCTCCCACAGTTGGATCTCCACAGTTGGATCTATTTGTAGCGTTGCTCGAAGGTTGCCACCTGCTCCGGCTTGATCAGCTCAAACGGCACCCACACCTCCGACTCAATCGCTTCCCCCTTGATCATCCGAATCGCCGACTCCACCGCCTTGGCCGCCTGCGCCTTCGGGTCCTGGAACACCGACGCCGCCAACAACCCACGCTTCACCGCCGCGAGCCCATCCGGCAAGCCGTCGATGCCGACAATCGCCACATCGCCCTTGGCCTTGCCCGCCTGTTGCAACGCCATCCCGGCGCCGATGGCCATTTCGTCGTTGTTGGCGACGATCGCATCGAACTGGGTGCCCGCCAGCAGCCAGTTGCTGGTCAGGTCCATGCCTTTGCTGCGTTGCCATTCGGCGCTTTGCTGCTCGACCACCTTGATCCCGGGAAAGTCCTTGAGCACCTGCTTGGCGCCTTCGGTGCGGTCGTGGGTGGCGTTCTGTGCGAGGTCGCCCATGATGATCGCCACGTTGCCTTTGCCGCCGAGTTTTTCCGCGAGGAAGCGCATCTGCAACTGCCCGGCCTCGATGTCATTGGAGGCCACGGTGACCACGCCCTTGGGCAGCGTGCGTTCATCCGGGTGGCGGTTGACGTACACCAACGGCGTCTTGGCCGCCACGGCGGCGCGGGTCATGTTGGCGGTGGCGGACGTGTCCACCGGCAGCACGATCACCGCGTCGACTTTCTGGTTGAGAAAGCCTTCGACCTGGTTGAGTTGGCGCACCACGTCGCCCTGGGCGTCTTCGAACTGGATCTTCACGTCTTGCTGCTTGGCGGCCGTTTCCAGGCCGTTGCGCACGTAGGTCATGAAGTTATCGTCGACCCGCGCAATGCTCACGCCGATGCGGTAATCGGCGAGCGTCCACGGGCTAAACAGCAGCAACAGCGAGGCAACAATCAACGAATAGCGGTTCATAAGGGTGGTCCTTTTATTGTTATAGGGTGAACGCTTGACGGAATCGCTCCAGGGCCAGTTCGCTGTCGCCGCTGGCCCAGCCTTCGAGTCCGACCACGCCGGTGTAGCCCATGGCATGCAAGGCCCTGGCAATCGCAGGGTAGTGGATTTCACCGGTGCCGGGTTCCTTGCGCCCCGGCACGTCGGCCACCTGGATTTCGCCGATGGCGCTGCCGGCGCGCTGGATCAGTTCGATCAGGTTACCTTCGCCGATCTGCGCGTGGTACAGGTCCAGGTTCATTTTCAGGTGCGGGCTGCCCACGGCTTCGATCAGCGCCAGGGTGTCGTCGGCGCGGGCGAATGGGGTGCCGGGGTGGTCCACTTCGGTGTTGAGGTTTTCCAGCAGGAACACGCGGCCGGCGTCTTCCCCCAGGCGGGCGATTTTTTCCAGGGTCTTGCAGGCGCTCAGCCACATGCGCCCGGTGGTGTGGCTGACCGGTTGCACCGGCAGGCCGCCTTCACCCAGGCCAGTGCCGTGCAGGTTGAGGCTGGGGCAATTCAAGCGCTCGGCAACGCCGAGGGATTCGCGGGCGCTGTCGAGCAGTTGGCGGATGCCCTCGGGGTCGGTGAGGGTGCCGCTGATGTAGCCGGTCATCGAGGTGAAGTCGGCGCCGGTGGCCGCGAGGGCGCCGATGTCCTTGTTGGTCCAGTTCCAGATCTCCGCGCTGAAGCCCAGCTCATGGATGCGCTTTACGCGCTCGATGAAGGGCAGGTCGAGAAACACCATCTCGGCACTAATCGCCAGTTTGAACGGGCTCATACGGCCACCGCCTTGCCTTGCTGGAACGACTCGATGCACGCGCGGGCAATCGCCAGGGCCGCGCGGGCGTCTTCGCCGCTGGCCATCGGCTTGGCGCCGGTGCGCAGGCAGTCGGCGAAGTGATTGAGTTCGGCGATGTAGGCGTCGCGCAAGAGGTCGGTGTCGAGGCGCTGGGTATCGGCCTGGATGCCCTGAGCCAGGTAGCGCACCAGGTCCGAATCATTCAGGCTGCCCATGCTCAGCATGCCTTCGCTGCCGAACACTTCGCCGCGCACGTCGTAGCCATACACGGCCTGGAAGTTGGCTTCGGCGGTGGCGATGGCGCCGTTGTCGAAACGGATCGCGACCACGGCGGTGTCGAGGAAACCTTTGCTCTTGTACGCCGGGGCGATCAGCGCGTCGGCCATCACATACACCTGCACGGCTTCGGCGCCGGGGTTGAGGTAGCGCAGGGTGTCGAAGTCGTGGATCAGGGTTTCGAGGAAGATCACCCATTGCGGCGACGCGGCGGGATTGTTCAGCGCCGGGTCGCGGGTCACCGAACGCAGCAACTGCGGCGTGCCGATGCGCCCAGCGGCGACGTCGAGGTGAGCGGTGCGGAAACTCTTGGCGAAGCGCCGGTTGAAACCGACCTGCAACGGCACGCGGGCATCGGCGGCCGCAGCGATGGCGCGGTCGGCTTCATCAAGGGTGATGGCCATGGGTTTTTCGCAGAAGATCCCCTTGCCGGCGCGGGCGGCGCTAATCACCAGTTCGGCGTGGCTGCGGGCGGGGGCGGCGATGATGACGCCGTCGATGTCCGGGTCGTCGAGCAGCTGCTGCGGGTCGGTGTAGACCTTGTCCACCCCCAGTTCCGCCGCCAGGCGTGCGGCTTGGCCTGGGGTGGGGTCGGCGATGGCGACAAGGCTGGCGCCGGGGATATGCCGCGCCGCCGTCAAACCGTGGAAGCTGCCCATGCGGCCGGCACCGATCAAGCCCAGGCGGATGTTCTGTGTACTCATGAAGTGACCCCTTTTTTATTGTTGGCCCCAGGACAGTCCTGGTGGGTAAAAGGGTAGGAGCAAAGCGTGTGCCAACTTATAAGTGATTGATAATTAACGGTTATTAAAAATCTATAAACAAAAAGTGTTCATTTTGATGACATTCCTATACTGACATGTCAAAAACATGAACATGGACGCGCCGCGATGAGCATGACCTTCAGCGTACAAGACCTCGACTACCTCACCGCCCTGGGGCCGGCGGCGTTGAATGACGGCCCGGTGGCCGCGCTGGAGCAGGCGTGGCACGCGTGCCTGGCCGGCACGGTCGAACGCCCGGCCGGCGTGCGCCAAGTGATCTGGGAGTCGTGGCGGCGCAGTGTGCAGGCGGGGATCGATCCGGCGGACAACGCCTACCGTTTTGTAGCGCCGCAAACCCTCGACGCGACCCTGGCCACGCACCGCGTGTTGATCGCCGCTGCGGCGCAGGTCATGCACGGCCTGCTGGCCTATAACCCGCGCGGGCATATCAACCTCACCGATGCCGACGGCACCACCCTGTACTTTTGCGGGCTGGACATCACCCCGGTGGGTAGCCGCCTGCTGGAGTCGGTGCAAGGCACCAACTGCACCGGCCTGGCGCTGGCCGAGGATCACCTGGTGTACGTGCTGGCCGAAGAAAACTTCGCCACGGGCCTGCGCCAGCGCCGCATGCACTGCGCCGCCGCGCCGATCAAGAACGCCCAGGGCCAGACCCTGGCCATGCTCACCCTCACCGCCGAGCCGGGCTGGTTTCACTTCCACACCCTCGGCACCGTGCAAGCGGCGGCGGACGCGGTGTCGCGGCAGATGGCCCTGCAAGCGCTGCTGGAAGAACAGCAAACCGTGCTCGAAGTGCTCAACGAAGGCCTGGTGGTGCTGGATGAGCGCGGCTGCATCAAGGCGCTCAACCGTTATGCGCGGCAGTTGTTCGGCGTGGGGCTGGAACTGATTGGCCGTCCATTCCAGCACCTGGGCCGTAGCGAATTGAGCGACACGTTGGGCGAGCCCGTGCGCGACCTCGACTGCACTTTCCACCTGCACGACCGCAGCCAACTGGCGTGCCTGGTCTCGGTGTGCCCGCTGGAGCAGGGCGGGGTGATCGTCTCGCTGCGCGAGAACCGGCGCATCCGCGAAATCACCCGGCGCATCATCGGCACCCAGGCCAGCTACACCTTCGACACCATCCAGGGCCAGTCCCGGGCGATCCAGGACGCCCTGCACCTGGGGCGCATCGCCAGTCGCAGCGATTCCACCACCTTGATCCTCGGCGAAAGCGGCACCGGCAAAGAGCTGTTTGCCCAGGCCATCCATAATGGCAGCGACCGCCACAAAGGCCCGTTTGTGGCGGTCAACTGCGGCGCGATTCCGCGCGACCTGGTGCAAAGCGAACTGTTCGGGCATGTCGAAGGCGCGTTCACCGGCGCCACCCGGGGCGGCTCGGCGGGCAAGTTCGAACTGGCGGATGGCGGCACGATTTTTCTCGATGAGATTGGCGACATGGCTTTCGACGCCCAGGTCAGCCTGCTGCGGGTGTTGCAGGAAGGCGAAGTGACCCGCGTCGGCGCGAAGAACTCGCGCCGCGTGGATGTGCGCATCATTGCCGCCACCCACCGCAACTTGAGCCAGGCGGTGGCCGAGGGCGCGTTTCGTGAGGACCTTTACTACCGCCTCAATGTGTTGAACCTGACCGTGCCGCCGCTGCGCATGCGCCGTGAAGACATTCCCCTGCTGGCGCGGCACTTCCTCGCGCGTTACGCCCGTTCGTTGCGCAAGTCCGTGGAGGGCTTTGCGCCGGATGCACTGGCGTTGCTGTGCGCCTACCCGTGGCCGGGCAATGTGCGCGAGCTGGAAAACAGCATCGAACGGGCGACCAACCTGGCGATGGGGGCGTTGATCCAGCCGCTTGACCTGCCGTTGGACGCCAAGCCGCGCACGCCGCTGCGGGTGTATGAGCCGCAGCCTGCGCAAGATCTCAGCAGCCATGAAATGAATGCGATTGTTGCGGCGCTGGAAAGCACGGGCGGCAATATCCGCTTGGCCGCGCGGCAACTGAACGTGTCGCGGGGCGGGCTGTACAACAAGATGAGCCGGTTTGGTTTGAGTGCCAGCGACTATCGCAATAACTGAAGCTCAAACCTTGCGCGAGTCAAATGTGGGAGCGGGCTTGCTCGCGAATGCGGTGGGTCAGACGAAATATAAGTGACTGACACCCTGTATTCGCGAGCAAGCCCGCTCCCACACAAGCCCGCTCCCACATTTTGATCTCCATGAGTCAGCTACTCAGGTTCTCTGAGGTGACGATCTGTGGCGGTACATACACCCGATGCCTGACCGGATCAAACCCTTCGCCACTCTGCAATTCCACCAACAACTCCACCAACGCCACCGCCGTCTGCCCTGGCTGCGAGTCCATCACCACATCCACCAACCCCTGGCTCAGCGCCTGGCGCGACAGCTCGGTGGACTCCTGCAGGATGCAACACAACGCCGGCCGCGTGGGCAGCTGCGCCAGGGCGCTGATGATACCGTCGCCGCCGCCGCCCACCACGCACAGGCCGCGCAGGTCGGTGTGGCGGGCGATCAGGTCGAGGGTGGCTTCTTCGGTGATGTCGCAGTTGTCCAGGTTTATCAGCGGCTCCAACGGCTTGAGCCCCGGCGCGTGTTCGGCGAGGTAGCTGTGCAGGCCGGTGACCCGCGCCTGGTGGCCGAGGAAGCGGTGGCCGCCGAGCAAGATCCCCACGCTGCCTTTGCGCGCGCCGCAGGTGCGGGCGAGCAGCCAGCCCATGGTGCGGCCGACCACGTGGTTGTCCTGGCCGACGTAGGGTTCCGCCGCTTGCTCGTGGATATCCGACAGCAGGGCGACCACGGGCACACCGGCTTCGCGGATTTGCTTGAGGCTGGCATTGATTAGCGGGTGGGCAAAACTCACCACGGCCAGGGCGTCGCATTGCACCGCCAGTTGTTCGATCTGCGCGACGATGGCGCTGGGGCTGCGATCGACGATGTAGTCGAACTGACAGGTCAGGTTGGCGCCGGCGTGGTGCTCGGCCGCCTGGGCAATCGCCTGCGCCAGGCTGGCGTAGAACGCCTGGGCGGTGGCCAGCAGCAGGATGCCAAACCGGTAGGTCGGCCGGCGTTCGCGGATGCGCTGGCCGATCAACCGCGCGGCGAAATAACCCACGGCTTCGGCGGCCTGGAACACCTGTTCGGCGGTGTCTGGATTGACCGGCGCGCGGGCGTTCAATACCCGGTCGACGGTGGCCACGCTGAGGCCCGCCTGGGCGGCAACGGTGGCGATGGTTGGGCGTTTATTGTTGTGCATGGCAAGCCCTTTGTGCGTCTTGATAGAAAACTATCAAGCCCCGCTGGGCCTGGATGATAGCTTGATAGGGAATGGATTCAAGACCTTGAGGGCGATTTAGCGGTTCTCTATCGTGGGTTGCACAACGCACCTGAAACCCCCGCATGCGGAGAACAATAACAATGCCTGAACACACCGCTCATACCGCCCGGCGCGACTACAGCCTCACCGGCCCCGAAGCCGCCCGCGCCGCCGAAAAAGGCCTGGTCTCGGCCAGCTGGTATCAATCACCGATTTCCCGCAAACGCATGAAAGAACTGATGCAGCGCCGCGATGGCCCGGCCCTGCGCGACACCGCCCTGTGGGTGCTCGCGCTGGTTGCCAGCGGTTTTGGCGGCTACTGGTTCTGGGGCTCCTGGGCCTGCGTGCCGTTCTTTATCGTGTACGGCGTGCTGTACGGCACCGCGTCCAACCCGCGCTGGCACGAAACCGGCCACGGCACCGCGTTCAAGACCCGCTGGATGAACGATGTGCTGTATCAGGTCGCAAGCTTCATGTGCATCTTCGAACCCCATGTGTGGCGCTGGAGCCATGCGCGGCACCACACCGACACCATTGTCGTCGGCCGCGACCCGGAGATCGTCGAGCCGCGTCCGCCGAGCTTCCTGATGATGTTCTTGAGCCTGTTCAACCTGCCCCTGGCCTGGAAAACCTTCAGCGGCGTGGCGCGGCATGCCGCCGGCAAGATGAGTGCGCAAGAGGCCGACTTCATCCCTGAATCCGAATGGCCCAAGGTGTTCCGTGCCGCACGGATCTGGGTGGGGATTTATGCCGTAGTCATCGGCACCGCCTTGTACCTGCACAGTTGGTTGCCGCTGATGCTGATCGGCCTGCCCAGTATCTACGGCGCCTGGCTCGGCTACCTGTTCGGCCTGACCCAACACGTCGGCCTCGCCGAAGACGTGCTCGACCACCGCAGCAACTGCCGCACCATCTACATGAACCGCGTGCTGCGCTTTATCTACATGGACATGAACTACCACCTCGAACACCACATGTACCCGATGGTGCCGTACCACGCCCTGGCGCAATTGCACGAAGAGATCCGCAACGATTGCCCGCCGCCGTACGCGAACCTCTTCGAGGCGTACAAGGAAATCCTGCCGACGGTGTGGAAGCAGCGCAGCGATCCGAACTACTTCATCCAACGCCCTATTCCCGGTGCTGGCGAGCCTGTTGTGGCGAGGGAGCTTGCTCCCGCTGGGCTGCGCAGCAGCCCTAATGACGCCACCGCGTTTTTTCAGACAAATCCTGACAGCTGAGGTTGGGGCTGCTTCGCCGCCCAGCGGGAGCAAGCTCCCTCGCCACAGGATTAGCCAATCATCTGGAGACAAATACCATGAACGATCAATGGATCGACGTCTGCGCCGTGGGCGAAATAGACGAAGAAGACGTGCTGCGCTTCGACCACGGCGCCCACACTTACGCGGTGTACCGCTCGGCGGAGAATGAGTTTTTCGCCACCGCCGGCCTGTGCACCCACGAGAAAATCCACCTCGCCGATGGCCTGGTGATGGACCACGTGATCGAATGCCCCAAGCACAACGGGCGCTTTGACTACCGCACCGGCAAGGCCATGGGCGCGCCGGTGTGCGTCAACCTCAAGACCTACCCGGTGCGGATCGAAGCGGGGCGGGTGTTGCTCGCCGTCACGGTGTGACGATGAACGCGCCCTTGATTATCGTCGGCGCCGGCCATGCCGGTGGCCGTGCAGCGCTGACCCTGCGCGAAGAAGGCTACACAGGGAGGCTGATCCTGATCGGCGACGAACCGCACTTGCCCTACGAACGGCCGCCGCTGTCCAAGGGGCTGTTGCAAGGCACGGCGGATCTGCCCGGCTACAGCCTGTGCGACGAGGAGCGCTTGGCCGCGTTGAACATCGAACATATTGCCGCCAACCCGGTGACGCAGTTGCGGCCCGCGCAACACCGCCTGCAACTCGCCGACGGCCAATGGCTGCCTTACGCCGGCTTGCTGCTGGCCACCGGTGGCCGCGCCCGGCGCTTGCCCCAGGCGCCGGCCGACGTGCTGTACCTGCGTACCCACGATGAAGCGTTGGCCCTGCGTGATGCGCTCACGCCTGGCACGCGATTAGTGGTGGTCGGCGGCGGGTTTATCGGCCTGGAAGTGGCAGCGACGGCCCGTGGCCTGGGCTGTGAAGTGACGGTGCTGGAAGCCGGGCCGCGCCTGGCGGGGCGGGTGTTGCCGCCGGTCATTTCCGAGGCGTTGCTGCAATTGCATCGCGAGCACGGCGTGGATGTGCGCTTGAACGTGGCACTGGAATCCATCCAGGCGGAGGGCGTGCTGCTGGTGGACGGCCAGCGCCTGCCCTGCGACCGGGTGGTGGTGGGTATCGGCATGCTGCCCAATATCGAGCTGGCGACGGCGGCGGGGCTGGACGTGGGGCAGGGGATTCGCGTGGATACGTACCTGCGCACCAGCGCGGCCAACATCTATGCGGCCGGCGATGTCTGCGAGTTTCGCCAGGATGGCCTGTACCAGCGCCAGGAAACCTGGCGCAACGCCGAAGCCCAGGGCCGGCATGCGGCGCTGAACCTGCTGGGGCGCGAGTTGCCCTTCGACGCGCTGCCGGGGTTCTGGTCCGACCAGTACGACTGGGGCTTGCTCACCGTGGGGGGGATGACCCCCGCAGTGGTCAGTCGCACCTTGCCCGGCGGCGGCTTGCTGCTGTTCTACCTCGACGCCGCGCAGCGTTTGCAAGGCGCCTGCGGCTGGGCGCGGGGCAGTGGCGCGGCCAAGGACATCAAGCTGTGTGAGCGCCTGATCTCGGCGCGTGTGGTGCTGAACGCGGCCGACCTGGCCGCCCCCGAGCTGTCCCTCAAACAGCTGTTGCGAGGCTGAGATGCGCCAATTCCTGGTATTCCAATCCCTGTGGGCGATGCAGACCGAACCCGGCCCTCTCGAGGTGCAACTGGACCGCATCCAAGCCGCCGGTTTCGACGGCATCACCGACCACTACTGGCTGCCCGCCGACGTCGCGCGCCTGCACGCCGCCGCCACGTCCAGGGGCTTGCAGATCGAGGGTCAACTGTTCCCGCAATCGGTGGATGACCTGGCCGCCGCGCTGGATGTCATCAGCCGCTACGGCTGTCACCACCTGACCTTGCAGGCCGACGTGCGCCCGCGCACCCAGGCCGACGCGGCGCGGCTGGTGGAAGGCTGGCAGCGCCTGGCCGAGCAGGTGGATTTTCCGGTGTTGCTGGAAACCCATCGCTATCGGCTGACCAACGACCTGCTGTTTACCCTGGACTTGCTGGCGCAGATGCCGGACTTGCAGCTGCTGGCTGACCTGTCCCATTACGTGGTGGGGCGCGAACTGCCGGAGCCGGGCGCCATTGAAGATGATGAGCAGATCCGCACGATCCTGCGCCACAGCTGGGGGTTTCATGGGCGTGTGGCGAGCAGCGAGCAGGTGCAGGTTTCCCTGGAGTTTCCCCAGCACCAACCCTGGGTGCAGCGCTTCACCGAGTGGTGGCGCTACGGGATCGAAGACTGGCTGGCGCGGCCCGACACGCCGCACAGCCTGTCGTTCACCTGCGAGCTGGGCCCGCCGCCCTATGCCATTACTGGGGCGGATGGCCGTGAGATCAGTGATCGCTGGAGCGAGGCCTTGAAGCTGCAAGCGTTGATTCGCGAGGTGTGGCGCAACTGTCAGAAATGATCTGCCAATATGTGGGAGCTGGCTTGCCTGCGATGCAGACAACTCGGTACATCAGGCACACCCAGTTGATGCTATCGCAGGCAAGCCAGCTCCCACATTGGATATTTGTTGGTCTTAGAACGGTGTCAGGTCAGCAGGCCAGTGCTGACTGCCACAATCAGAAACATCCCCAACAACGCCCGGTAAATCACAAACGGCCAGGTCGAAAACCGCTCCAAAAACTTCATCAACCCCCAGATCGCAAAAAACGCCGAGACGCTCGCCACCACCAGGCCAAACAACAGATGCGGCCAGGCATGCGCGGGCAAGTCGGCGTGCAGCAGAACCCACAACTCTTTCAGCCCGGCGAGGGCGATGGCTGGCAGGCCCAGCAGGAAGGAGAAACGCGCCGCTTCTTCACGCTTGAAGTTGAGGAACAACGCGGCGGTCAACGTGGAGCCCGAGCGCGATACCCCCGGAATCAACGCACCAATCTGCGCAATCCCGACGATCAACGCATCGCGCAGGCGCATCTCACCCATTTCCCGGGTGTGGCGTGCGCGTACTTCCGCCACGGCCAGCAGCACGGCCATGACCACGCAGGAAATGCCGATCACCATCAACCCACGCAACGGCGAGTTGCACGCGTTCAAGGTTGAAGACAGGGCCAATCCGGCAATCCCGATGGGAATGGTCGCCAGCACAATCGCCACCGCCAGCTTGAACCAGCGGTCGTTGTAGTCGCCCCGGCGCACCGCGCTGAGGCTGCCGGTGGTCACTTGGCGCACGTCGCGCCAGAAGTAACTGACCACCGCTGCCAGCGCCGCCAACTGCATCGCCGCCGAAAACGCCGAGCCCGGGTCTTGCCAGCCGAGCAGGGCGGGTACCACGCGCATATGGGCGGTGGACGACACCGGCAACAGTTCGGTGATGCCCTGGATCACGCCCAGGATGAAGATTTGCAAATAATCCAGGGAGGCAAAGCCCACATCCAGGCCCGCGGTACAGACGTTGCTCACAGTGCGTGTCCTTGAGAAAAAAACGGAATCCGGCGAAGTCTAGGCTAAATGTTTCTGGATGTTGCCATGGCCCCGCACAAATCCGCCTTCGGTTCAGCAAACAGAAAGGTTGGACAATGTATTGGCCTGCATGAAGGTTTTGTGAACAATGGCGCCCTGCATTTTTTCACCGAGAGCCCCATGCCTGAAACCACCGTAGAACTGATCCAGACCGGCCCCGAAGACGCCGAGCTGATCCGCAATCTCTACCAGTACTACGCCTACGAGTCGTCGGACTGGGGGCAGGAAGATGTCGAAGGCGATGGCCGTTTCTACATCCATGACGAACACCTGGCGCGCTACTGGCAAGACCCGCAGTGGAGCGCCAACCTATTGCTGGTGGACGGCTATATCGCCGGCTTCCTGCTGATCGAAGGCAGCGAGATCCCGGGGATGGACGCCCTGGAGCTGGCCGATCTGTTCATTCTCAAGCGCTACCGCCGCAAAGGCATTGGCCGCGCCATCGCCACCCAGGTGTTGTGCAGCGGCGAGGCCAATTGGCTGGTGCGTTTTTATGACCAGGATGAAGTGTCCCAGGCGTTCTGGCGCACTGTGCTGGATAACCTGCCGCGCCCGGTGCAGACGCTGGAGCTGGAGGATGAACCGAACCTGGTCAGCTACTTGATTACGCGGGTGGCGCTGCATTAAACGCCTGCTGCATCACCTGCGGCGGCTGGCCGAAGGCGCGCAGGAACGCCTGGCGCATGCGCTCGCGATCACCAAAACCGGTTTCGCGGGCCACCACTTCCACCGGGTGGCGGCTGGTTTCCATCAGCGTGCGCGCGGCCTCCACTCGCAGGGCTTCGATGGCCTTGGCTGGGGTTTGCCCGGTTTCTTCGCGGAACACCCGGCTGAACTGGCGCGGGCTGAGCCGTGCGACGTCGGCCAAGGCGTCCACGGACAGGTCGTGGGTGAGGTTTTCGCGGGCATAGGCCAGGGCGAGTTGCACGCGGTCTGATTTCGGGTCCAGCTCCAGCAACGCCGACAGTTGCGACTGCTCGCTGCCCCGGCGCTGGGCGATCACCAGTTTGCGCGCGATGCGCCGCGCGAGGTCGCTGCCCAGGTCGTTCTCGACCATGGCCAGCGCCATGTCCACGCCGGCGCTCATGCCCGCGCCGGTCCAGATCTGGCCGTCCACCACGAACAAGCGGTCTTCGTCCAACTGGATCTGTGGGTAGCGCTTGCGAAAGGCCGGCGCGTGAATCCAGTGGGTGGTGGTGCGCTTGCCTTCCAGCAGGCCGGCTTCGGCCAGCACAAAAATGCCCATGCACAACGAAGCGACCCGCCGCGATTGGGCCGCAGCGGCCGTGACCAACGCCAGCAGGTTGGCTTCCGGCAGGCGGAATTCCATGTAACCGCCGACGATCAGCGTGTCATAGCCCTCAGGCCGGATCGGCGTGGTGTTCACCGAAAAGCCCTGGGAGGTCATCACCGCGCCGCCACGCTCCGACACCAGGTGAAACGCGTACGCCGGCTCGCCCCGCAGCAGGTTCGCGCACTCGAACACCGAGCCGACACTGAGGCTCAGGCATTCAAAATTCGGGTAAACCAGCAGCGCAACGCTGTGCATCGCATCTCTCCAAGGGGCGGGGGAGGTGGGATTGTCGGCGGCTGGCGGGCAAACGGCAACTGCCAGCGTGCATGTCCGAAAACCTTGCGGATATGACGTTGTGCCGTTGCGCCCCGACTCCTAAGCTTCAACCCTCAGTCATCCCGAGGCACTCGACAATGAAAGTATTGATGGTTTTGACCTCTCACGATCAGTTGGGCAACACCGGCCGCAAGACCGGCTTCTGGCTTGAAGAGTTCGCGGCACCTTATTACGCATTCCTGGATGCAGGCGCCGAGGTGGTGCTGGCATCCCCGGCGGGCGGGCAGCCGCCGCTGGACCCAGTCAGCGACCTGCCGGACTTCCAGACCGAACAGACCCACCGCTTCGCCGCCGACCCGGCCGCGCAGCAGGCCCTGGCCACTACGCTGAAGCTGGACGCGGTCAATGCCGCCGACTTCGACACCGTGTTCTACCCAGGCGGCCACGGCCCGCTGTGGGACCTGGCGGAGTCGCCGGTGTCGATCGCGCTGATCGAGTCATTCGAACGCGCCGGCAAGCCGATCGGTTTTGTCTGCCATGCGCCTGGCGTGCTGCGCCACGTCAAGGCGGTCAACGGTGAGCCGTTGGTCAAGGGCCGTCGCGTCACCGGCTTCTCCAACTCGGAAGAGGCGGCGGTGGAATTGACCGATGTGGTGCCGTTCCTGGTGGAAGACGAGTTCAAGAAACTCGGCGGCAAATACGAGAAAGGCGCTGATTGGCAGTCCTTTGTGATTGTCGATGGCTTGCTGGTCACCGGGCAGAACCCGGGCAGCTCCAGCGATGTGGCCAAGGCGCTGCTGAAACTCACCGCGTAAGTTAATTCATCACTTTTTATTGATTGGCGACTCCACGGAGTCGCCAAGGCTTTTGCTCGTCCAGGATTTGGAAAACCGCACATGACCGACAACGTTTTGAACACCCCGCTGCAACTGGGCCGACACACCCTGAACAACCGCATCGTGCTGCCGCCGTTGACCCGCCAGCGCAGCGCCCAACCCGGTGATATCGCCACCGACCTGATGGCCGAGTACTACCGCCAGCGCGCTTCGGCGGGGTTCATGGTCAGCGAAGGCACGCAGATCGAACCGCGTGGCCAGGGTTATGCGTGGACGCCGGGCATCTATACGCCGGCGCAGATCGACGGCTGGCGCCAGGTCACCGACGCGGTGCATGCCGAGGGCGGGGTGATCTTTGCCCAGTTGTGGCATGTGGGGCGTGTGTCCCACCATGATTTGCAACCCGACGGCGCCGCACCCGTTGCGCCGTCGGCGATCCAGCCGCAGCAGGTCAAAGCCTTTATCGAAACCGCGCCGGGCGCTGGTGAACTGGTGCAACCGCCGATACCGCGCGCACTGAGCACGCAAGAGGTCAAGGACCTGGTCGGGTTGTATGCCCAGGCGGCCCGCAACGCGATAGCGGCCGGGTTTGATGGCGTGGAGATTCATTCGGCCAACGGTTACCTGGTCAACCAGTTCATCTCGGCCCATGCCAACCAGCGCGAGGATGAATACGGCGGCTCACTGCACAACCGCCTGGGTTTCCTGCGGGAAATCGTCGCGGCCGTCAGCGCGGCTATTGGCCCGCAACGCCTGGGTGTGCGTTTTTCGCCGCTGTTCAGCGGCACCGACCAGGACCGGGTATACATCGGCCTGGTGGAAGAAGACCCGCACCACACCTATATCGAAGCCGTGAAAGTGCTGGAAGCGGCGGGCATCGCCTACCTGTCCATTGCCGAAGCCGACTGGGACAACGCGCCGGAACTGCCGGACACCTTCCGCCGTGCCGTGCGTGAGAGCTTTAGCGGGCGGATCATCTATGCCGGGCGTTATACCGCTGAACGCGGTGAAAAATTGGTGCAAGCGGGGCTGGCGGACTTGATCGCGTTTGGTCGGCCGTTCATTGCCAACCCGGATCTGCCGCAACGGCTGTTCAATGGTTGGCCGCTGAATCCGCTGCGGGTTGAGGGGATGTATGGTGGCTCGGAGCAGGGCTATACCGACTACCCGGTCTACAGCTAGGACTGCGGCCTTCAATACACAGCAGATCAAATGTGGGAGCGGGCTTGCTCGCGAATGCGGTGGTTCAGTCGAAATACAGG